>NZ_JBHRWI010000090.1:0-821 GCF_042647905.1 Amycolatopsis halotolerans | reverse complement strand
TGCTCGACCGTCTGCGACCGGGGATGCTGCTGCTGGCCGACCGCAACTTCCTGGGCCACCGGTTGTGGACCGCGGCCCGGGCGCGGGGAACACATCTGCTGTGGCGGGCCACGCTCGCCAAGCCGCGGCTGCCCGTGCAGCACGTCCTGCCCGACGGATCGTGGCTCTCGACCCTCCGCGACCCGGCCGATGCCCGCGCCTGGCGGCGCAACGTCGCCCGGAACAAGAAACGCGGCCACAACCCGCCGCGGCCGCGCCCGGTCAAGGGCGTCACCGTCCGGGTCGTCGAAGCCTGGATCACCGCCACCGTCGACGGCCGTGCCCGCACGGAGAAATACCGGCTGGTGACCAGCCTGCTCGACCCGCACGCCGCACCTGCAGGCGACCTCGTCGCCCTCTACGCCCGACGATGGGTCGTCGAAACCGGCATCCGCGAGATCAAGACCGTGCTGCTGTCCGGCCGCGCGCTGCGCGGCCAAACCCCGATCCGCGCGCTACAGGAACTCTGGGCCACGCTGGTCGTCTACCAGGCCATCCGGCTGCTGATCTCCCAGGCCGCGCTCACCACCGGCCTGGACCCGTCCCGGATCTCCTTCACCGCCGCCCGCGACACCGTCGAGCACGCACTCGCCACCACGCCCGCCGACGCCGACCGCTGCCTCGACTGGACCTGCCACCACCTCGGCCAGCAGTTGATCACCCGGCACACCCACGCCCGAATGTTCCCCCGAGCACTCAAAAACACCCTGCACCGCTACCCCTACCGAGGCAAAACCCGCCAGCCGACCAGCAACAAAGCCAGCTACCAGATCCACCCCGCA
>NZ_JBHRWI010000089.1:0-1167 GCF_042647905.1 Amycolatopsis halotolerans | reverse complement strand
CCTTCCGAACATAGCCAACCAGCCATGCCACTGGCGTGACAACTGGCACACCAGAGGTCCGTCCGTCCCGGTCCTCTCGTACTAGGGACAGCCTTCCTCAAGTATCCTGCGCGCGCGGCGGATAGGGACCGAACTGTCTCACGACGTTCTAAACCCAGCTCGCGTGCCGCTTTAATGGGCGAACAGCCCAACCCTTGGGACCTACTCCGGCCCCAGGATGCGACGAGCCGACATCGAGGTGCCAAACCATGCCGTCGATATGGACTCTTGGGCAAGATCAGCCTGTTATCCCCGGGGTACCTTTTATCCGTTGAGCGACACCCCTTCCACCAGGAGGTGCCGGATCACTAGTCCCGACTTTCGTCCCTGCTCGACATGTCTGTCTCACAGTCAAGCTCCCTTGTGCACTTGCACTCGACACCTGATTGCCAACCAGGCTGAGGGAACCTTTGGGCGCCTCCGTTACCCTTTAGGAGGCAACCGCCCCAGTTAAACTACCCATCAGGCACTGTCCCTGAACCAGATCATGGTCCGAGGTTCAGATTCCCAATCCGACCAGAGTGGTATTTCAACAACGACTCCACACCCACTAGCGTGAGCGCTTCACAGTCTCCCACCTATCCTACACAAGCCGAACCGAAAACCAATACCAAACTATAGTAAAGGTCCCGGGGTCTTTCCGTCCTGCCGCGCGTAACGAGCATCTTTACTCGTAATGCAATTTCGCCGGGCCTGTGGTCGAGACAGCCGGAAAGTCGTTACGCCATTCGTGCAGGTCGGAACTTACCCGACAAGGAATTTCGCTACCTTAGGATGGTTATAGTTACCACCGCCGTTTACTGGCGCTTAAATTCTCAGCTTCGCGCCGAAGCGCTAACCGGTCCTCTTAACGTTCCAGCACCGGGCAGGCGTCAGTCCATATACATCGTCTTGCGACTTCGCATGGACCTGTGTTTTTAGTAAACAGTCGCTTTCCGCTGGTCTCTGCGGCCAACCACCCCTCCGTCCGCAAGGGACTTCAAGATGCTTGGCCCCCCTTCTCCCGAAGTTACGGGGGCATTTTGCCGAGTTCCTTAACCACAGTTCACCCGATCGCCTTGGTATTCTCTACCTGACCACCTGTGTTGGTTTGGGGTACGGGCCGTGCATGCACTCACTAGAGGCTTT
>NZ_JBHRWI010000088.1:0-768 GCF_042647905.1 Amycolatopsis halotolerans | reverse complement strand
TTGACGATCCAGCCGAATGTTCGCTCGACGACCCATCTGCGGGGCAGGAGGCCGAATCCGGCGGTCTTGTCGGTGCGTTTGACGATCTCGACGGTGAGGGCGAGGACCTGCCCGGCCCAGGCGACCAGGCGTCCGGTGTAGCCGCCGTCGGCCCAGACGCGGGCGACGGTGGAGAAGCGGGCGCGCAGCGCCGTCAGCAGGCGGTGGGCGCCGTCGCGGTCCTGGATGTCGGCGGCGGTGACCACGACGGCCAGCAGCAGGCCGAGGGTGTCCACCGCGATGTGGCGTTTGCGTCCCCTGGTTTTCTTCCCGGCGTCGTAGCCCGCGCTGGCAGCGGGCACGGTGTCGGCCCCGCGCACGGTCTGGGCGTCGATGACCGCGGCGGTGGGCAGCGGCCGGCGGCCGGCGCGCGCTCGGACCCGGTCGCGCAAAGCGTCGTGAACCCGTTGCCACGCGCCGGTTTTGACCCAGCGGCGGAAGATGTCGTAGACCGTCATCGCGGGCGGGAAATCGCTGGGCATCTGACGCCACGCGATCCCGCCCCGGGCCAGACAGAACATCGCGTCCAGCACGAGACGCCGCGGATGCTTCTCGGGCCGGCCGCCCTTGTCCGTGGCGTTGCCCGGCGGCGGCAGCAGCGGCCCGACGAGCGCCCACTGGGCGTCGGTCATCGACGAAGACGGGTAGAACGGGCACAACGAGGGCCCGGCGAGCAGCTCGCCGTGGGCCGGGCACGACAAACACTGGCACGTAGGCGACACTGACACA
>NZ_JBHRWI010000086.1:0-711 GCF_042647905.1 Amycolatopsis halotolerans | reverse complement strand
ACCCGTTGTCCATCGACTACGCCTGTCGGCCTCGCCTTAGGTCCCGACTTACCCTGGGCGGATTAGCCTGGCCCAGGAACCCTTGGTCATCCGGCGGCAGAGTTTCTCACTCTGCATTCGCTACTCATGCCTGCATTCTCACTCCCGCACCCTCCACCGCTGGCTTCCGCCGCGGCTTCCCTGGATGCAGGACGCTCCCCTACCCATCCACACCACTGCACGAGAGCCCGAAAGCTCCCGCGGATGTATTGTGTGAATGACACAGCTTCGGCGGTGTGCTTAAGCCCCGCTACATTGTCGGCGCAGGACCACTTGACCAGTGAGCTATTACGCACTCTTTCAAGGGTGGCTGCTTCTAAGCCAACCTCCTGGTTGTCTGGGCAATCCCACATCCTTTCCCACTGAGCACACACTTAGGGGCCTTAGCTGGTGTTCTGGGCTGTTTCCCTCTCGACGACGAAGCTTATCCCCCGCCGTCTCACTGCCGCGCTCTCACTAACCGGTATTCGGAGTTTGGTTGATTTCGGTAACCCGGTAAGGCCCCTAGACCATCCAGTAGCTCTACCCCCGGCAAGAAACACGCGACGCTGCACCTAAATGCATTTCGGGGAGAACCAGCTATCACGGAGTTTGATTGGCCTTTCACCCCTACCCACAGCTCATCCCCTCAGTTTTCAACCTAAGTGGGTTCGGGCCTCCACGACGTCTTAC
>NZ_JBHRWI010000085.1:0-1002 GCF_042647905.1 Amycolatopsis halotolerans | reverse complement strand
GGCAAAGGCCAGGCCCAGATGATCCCCGGCTGGCCCTACTCGTTCGTGGCCGCGCTGGAACCCGGCCGCACCTCGTGGACAGCGCTGCTGGACGCGGTGCGGATGCGGCCGGAGGACGAGCACACCGGTCTGGCCGCCGCCCAGCTGCGCACGGTCGTCGGCAACCTGATCGGCGCCGGGCACTGGCGCGAGGGCGACCCCGACATCTGGATCGTCGGCGACAGCGGCTACGACGGCCCCCGCCTGGCATTCCTGCTGGCCGATCTTCCGGTCCAGGTCCTCGTGCGGCTGCGCTCGGACCGGGTGCTGGCCTTGCCCGCACCGCCGCGAAGCCCCGGCGTCCGGGGCCGCGGCACCCGGCACGGAGCCCGGTTCGCGTTCGCCGACCCGCGGTCCTGGCCCTCCCCGGCGCACACCACGACCGCCGACACCGCCCGCTACGGCACCGCTGCCGCTCAATCCTGGAACCGGCTGCACCCCAAGCTCACCCGCACCGGCGCCTGGGCCCGCCACGACGACCCGCTGCCGATCATCGAGGGCACCGTGATCCGGCTGCAGGTCGAGCGACTGCCCGGAGCCGGAACCCCGAAACCGTTGTGGCTGTGGCATTCCGC
This sequence comes from Amycolatopsis halotolerans, assembly GCF_042647905.1. Taxonomy (NCBI): domain Bacteria; kingdom Bacillati; phylum Actinomycetota; class Actinomycetes; order Pseudonocardiales; family Pseudonocardiaceae; genus Amycolatopsis; species Amycolatopsis halotolerans. The sequence goes on along the minus strand of NZ_JBHRWI010000085.1, from coordinate 388 downwards.
CCTCGCGACCACCCCGGAACGGGTGGACCGGCTATGGCAGACGTTCCTGCGGCGCTTCGACCTGGAACACACTTTCCGGTTCCTCAAACAGACCCTGGGATGGACCGCGCCCCGCCTGCGGACTCCCGAGGCGGCCGACCGGTGGACCTGGCTGATGCTGGCCGCGCACACCCAGCTCCGCCTGGCGCGCGGTGCCGTCGAGGACGCCCGGCGCCCCTGGGAACGCTCGGCGCCGACACCCGCCCGGTTGTCACCGGCACGCATCCGGCGGGGATTTCGCCGAATTCGACCGGCAGCCGGATCCCCCGCAAACCCGCCGAAACACTCCCGGCCCGGCCCGGGACGCCCGAGAGGATCACGAAACACCCGCCCAGCCCCACACCACCAC
>NZ_JBHRWI010000084.1:0-1327 GCF_042647905.1 Amycolatopsis halotolerans | reverse complement strand
GGTTGTGGTTGGCGGGTTCGGGAAGTGACTTGTCCGAAGAGCCGGTTGTCGGGGTTGGGCCGGTCGCGCTGGATGTCAGAGTCGCCCCCGTGTGTCCTCCCGGGCCCGCCGCCGGTGCCTGCTGTCGTTCGTCGGCGGTCATGACTCGCCAGACGTGGTCGGCGAGGCGGCGTTTGAGGCAGCGCATCGCTTCTTTGCGGGTTTTGCCTTCGGCGATCTTGGTGTCGTAGTAGACGCGCCCGCGGGTTCCGGGCATGCGCACTTGCGTCAACGCGATCGTGTGCAGCGCGTTGTTCAGCCGGCGGTCGCCCTGGCGGGACAGGCGATGGCGTGTCCTGTCGGCGCTGGCGATCTCGATCGGCGCGGTGCCGGCGTGGACGGCGAAGGCCGCCGCGGTCGGGAATCGCGAGGCCCGGCCGGTGCGCCCGAGCAGCCTCGCGGCCACCGCCGGCCCGACCCCGGCGACGCCGGGCAGGCTGCTGCCGGACTCGGCGACCGCGTCCTGCATCCGCTTGCGGTTGGTCTTCAGGCGGGTGTCGAGCGCGCGGATGTCGTCGACCAGGTCCCGTGCGAGGTCTTTGCGGGCCCGCTCCGCCGGCGAGGCCGGGCGTATCCCCGCGAGCATCCCGGCCGCCCGCTCGGCGGTCAGCTCGGCGGGCGCGCCGCCGGGCAGCAGGTCGCGCAGCAGCGCGTGAAGCTGGTTGACCGTCCGGGTGCGCTGCCGCGTCAGGTTGCTCCGCCGTTCGTCGAGCATCCCCAGCACCGTCGAGGACCCCTCCGCGGCGACGGGGATCCCGTCGCCCTGCAGGGCGGCCACGCTGGCCGCCGCCGCCGCGTCCAGGGCGTCGTTCTTCCGGCGGCCCCGCGACAGCTGCCGCACCCGCGCGGTCGCCGTCGGGGGAACGTCCACGACGGTCTCGCCCCGCGCGATCAGCCACTGCGCCAGGTGACGGCCGAGCCCCCAGGCGTTCTCCACCGCCCACCGGCGCTCCCCGAACCGCCGAGCCCAGACCAGCAGCCTGCGGTATTCCGGCAACGCCGCCTCGACGCGCACCGTGCCCAACGTGGTGTGGGCGCCCGGCTCCAGCACCGCCGCCGTGTGGCTGGACTTATGCGGGTCGACCCCGATCACGACCATCAACCGCGTTCCTTTCCTGCACCGTACAAGGGAAACCGCGGTCGACATTCCGACTTCCAGCTTATCGCGCCCGAACCTCTGTTGAGTCAAACCGCGGCCGGCGCCGGGCCAGGACGCACACCCTCAACGAGCCAGCCCCCACGGGCGGCAGGAATCTCACGAGCGACCCCGACCCGACACCTCCGGCAG
>NZ_JBHRWI010000083.1:0-1330 GCF_042647905.1 Amycolatopsis halotolerans | reverse complement strand
GCTCCGGGTATGGCTCACATGGCGTCGCCGTTGGCAAGGCTGAAAGGACTTGGCCGCCCGGGCCCCCGAGACGGCTCGACCGCTAATTGGGATACGCGTGGATCGCTGTGTAGGACATCGTCGGCGTGGTCGTCTGTGGGTGAACCCTTGAGCACAACAACGAAAGAGGTGGTCGTGCCCCAGATCTGGGCCGGCGTGGACATCGGCAAGGAACACCACCACTGCGTGGTGATCAACGACATCGGCGAGCGGCTGCTGTCCCGAAGGGTCCAGAACGACGAAACCGAACTGCTGGCCCTGATCGCCGACGTCACGGCCATCGACACCGATGTGCTGTGGGCGATCGACCTGAACAGCGGTGGCGCGGCGCTGCTGATCGGCCTGCTGGTCAACCACGCCCAGGAATTGGTCTATATCACCGGTTTGAAGGTCCACCGGGCTGCCGGAACCTACCGGGGCGAAGGGAAAACCGACGCGAAAGACGCGTTCGTCATCGCCGACCAGGCCCGTGTCCGTCGTGACCTCGGCCCGTTGCGGGCCGGGGACGAGATCGCAGTCGACCTGCGGACCCTGACCAACCGGCGCACCGACCTGGTCTGCGACCGGACCCGGGCGATCAACCGGATCCGCCACCAGCTGCTGGAGTACTTTCCCGCGCTGGAACGCAGCCTCGACCTGTCCCGCAAAGGACACCTGGTGCTGCTGACGGAACACCAGACCCCGGACGGAATCCGGCGGCTGGGCAAGCAACGCCTGATCCGCTGGCTGCGCCACCGCAAGGTCCGCAAAGCCGAATCGGTCGCGCACGCGGCCGTCGAAGCCGCTTCCGCGCAGCACACCACGCTGCCCGGCCAGAAACTCGCCGCCGCGATGGTCGAACGGCTGACCAAGGGCGTGATCGCCCTCAACACCGAAATCGACGAGCTCGACGCGATGATCGAGGAACGGTTTCGCCGGCACCGCCACGCCGAGGTGATCCTCACCCTGCCCGGTTTCGGCCCCACCCTCGCCGCAGAATTTCTCGCTGCCACCGGCGGCGAGATGACCGCGTTCGGCTCGGTCGACCGTCTCGCCGGCTACGCCGGGCTCGCTCCCGTTCCACGCGATTCCGGCCGCATCCGCGGCAACCTCAGACGGCCTCGCCGCTACCACCGCGGCCTGCTGAGGGCCTGCTACCTCGCGGCCTCGGCCAGCCTGCCCAGCTGCCCGATCTCCAAGGCCTATTACCGGCGCAAACGCGCCGAAGGCAAACGACACGAACAAGCCCTGCTCTGCCTCGCCCGCCGACGCCTCAACGTCCTGTGGGCCATGCTCCGCGACAACGCTGGCT
>NZ_JBHRWI010000082.1:0-1502 GCF_042647905.1 Amycolatopsis halotolerans | reverse complement strand
CTGACGATTGTCTAGGTCATCGGTCCGGCAGGGAGCCTCGTTGCCTGTTCATGCTGTCATGTCCGCGGGTTGGTCCTCGCCGTTGGGTCGGTTGCTGTCCCAGGCCAGGCTGGGGATCCTGGCGTGCCTGGTCCCGCCCGGCCTGGTCGACGAGGCCCTGGCCGTGGCCGGTCGGGACGAGCGTCGGTGGCGTGCTCTGCCGGCCCGGCTGGGCGTGTATTTCCTGCTCGCGCTGCCGCTGCTGGCGACGAAGTCGTACGCGTCGGTGATCCGGGCGATGATCCCGGCCCCTGCGTTGCCGGTGCTGGACCGTCTCGGCTGGCGCGTGCCCTGCTCGGCGGCGTTGTCCGCGCTGCGGGACCGGCTCGGCGCGGTGCCGGCGGAGCTGTTGTTCACGGCGATGACCCGGGCCCGGCCCTCGGCCCGCACCGGCTGGTCCCACGCGTTCGGGCTGCAGCTGCTCGCGATCGACGGCACGGAGATCGCGCTGGCCGACACCGCCGCGAACGCGCACCGCTTCCGCCGCCACCGCGGCCCCGGCGGGAACGAGGCGGGCCCGCCCAAAGCACGGTTGCTGGTGCTCCTGGCCTGCGGGACCCGGCAGCTCGCGGGCGCGGTGTTCGACGACCTGGGGCGCGGCGAGGCCACCCTCTCCCACCGGCTGGTCCCGAGGCTGCGGCCGGGAACGCTGCTGCTGGCCGACCGGAACTTCCTCTCCCACCGGCTCTGGACCAGCGCTCGCGCCCAGGGAGCGCATCTGTTGTGGCGCGCGAAAACCGCCTCGCCCCGGCTGCCGGTGGACACCGTGCTGCCCGACGGGTCCTACCTGTCACGGCTGCACGACCCCGACGACGCCCGCGCCTGGCGCAGACAGGTGCGCCGCAACCGCAAACGCGGTCACCGGCCCCCGAAACCCCGCCCCGTCAAAGGAATCACCGTGCGCGTGGTCGAAGCCCTCATCACCGTCACCGCCGACGGCGCCACCCGCACCGAACGCTACCGCCTGGTCACCAGCCTGCTCGACCCCGGCCACGCACCGGCCGCGCGCATCGCGGACTGCTACGCCCGCCGCTGGGCAGCCGAAACCGGGATCCGCGACCTGAAAACCGTGCTCCTGGCAGGCCGCCCGCTGCGCGCGGCCACCCCGGTCCGCGCCAGCCAGGAACTCTGGGCCGCGCTCGTCACCTACCAAGCCATCCGCATGCTCATCGCCACCACCGCCGCCCGGCACAACCTCGACCCCGCACGACTGTCCTTCACCGCAGCCCGCGACGCCGCCCAGCACGCGATCACCATCACCCCGGCCCAAGCCCCCGCGCACCTCGACTGGGTCTGCACAGACCTGACCCGCCAACTGATCACCAAACACACCAGCCACCGGGTCTTCCCCCGCGCCCTGAAAAACACCAACACCCGCTACCCGCACCGCACCAGCAAACACCCAACCAGCACAAACACCAGCTACCACACCACCATCACCACACCCCCCGCCGACCAGCCAA
>NZ_JBHRWI010000081.1:0-181059 GCF_042647905.1 Amycolatopsis halotolerans | reverse complement strand
ACCTGGCAGCGGGTCCACGACGTGCTGCGCGGCAAGGTCCGCGAACGCGACGGCCGTGACCTGCAGCCCTCGGCCGCGGTGCTGGACTCGCAGTCGGTGAAGACCGTCGAGGGCGGGGAGCAGATCGGCTACGACGCGGGAAAACGGGTGCGGGGCCGCAAACGGCATGTGCTGGTCGACACGCTCGGGCTGCTGATGGGTGTGGCCGTGTCGTCCGCGTCGGTGCAGGACCGGCCCGGAGCCCGCCGGATCCTGGCCGGGATCCGGCGGGTCTTTCCCCGGCTGGGGCTGGTGTGGGTGGACGGCGGCTACGTCAACTCGAAAGACGCCACCCTCGTGGACTGGGCCCGCGAGAACGAGGACATCGAGATCGTGGCGGTGCCCCGCAACGCCGATGTGAAAGGCTTCCAGGTGCTGCCCCGACGGTGGGTGGTGGAACGAACCTTCGGCTGGCTCACGAGGTGCAGGCGCTTGACCCGCGACTACGAACGCAAAACCGCCCACGCCGAAGCGATGATCCAGTTCGCGATGATCCGGCTCATGGCCGCCCGCCTCGCCGACGAACACATCGAACCCCGCGGCCCCATCGAAACCGAAGCAGCCCGCCGCCTAGCAGAAGACACCAACGACTAACCACCCAGGTTCCACAACACCCTCTCAGGGTTCCCCTCACGGACCACAAACCCTGGCCCCGGCCAGAGCCAACTTAGGTGCCCGAGGCGGTCGTGGCGGTCCCGCCGTCGACCGGGACGATGGCGCCCGTCAGGTAAGACCCGGCCCGGCTGGCGAGGAATACGGCGACGCCTGCCATGTCGTCGTCGCGGCCGAGGCGGCGCAGCGGGGTCTTCGCCGCGATCGTGTCGCCGATGGCATCGATCGTGGCCGCCATCATCTGTGACGGGAACACTCCGGGGGCCACCGCGTTCACCGTGACGTGCTCGGGCCCCAGTTCCCGGGCAAGCACCCTGGTGAGTTGATGGAGCGCCGCCTTGCTGCTGGCGTACGAGTAGTTGGGCGCCGCGGCGACGTGGATGGCGGCGATGCTGCCGATGTTGATGATCCGCGCGGGATCATCGGCCGCACCGGCCCTCCGCAGTGCGGGCAGCAGTGCCTGCACCAGCCAGAACGGTGACTTGAGGTTGACGTCGAGCACCGCGTCCCAGGCCTCGGCCGGGAACGTCTCCAGCGGCTCGCGCCACATCGCGCCCGCGTTGTTGACGAGGATGTCCAGACGTCCCGAATCGGCCGTGACCAGTTCAGCGAGGCGCTGGCACTCGTCGCGGCGGGACAGGTCGGCGGGGATTGCTTGAACATCGCCGAATTCGGACAGCAGACGCTGTGCTTCCGCGCACGCGTCCGCCTTGCGTGAGCTGACGATGACGCGGGCGCCCGCCCGCAGAAGGCCGCGCGCGATCATCATTCCGATGCCTCTGGTGCCGCCGGTGACGAGCGCGTACTTTCCGCTCAGATCGAACAGGTCTGCGTGAGTGCTCGCCATGGGTCGTCGTTCCTTTTGTCGGGGAAGCAAGTGCTGCCCCAGGTTGACGGGATTCCCGGGCGGCTGGGAGACCCTGGCGATACAGGCATTGGGAGACCTCCCCTGCGCGGGCGCGGTGAGCGAAAGCGTCATATCCGGCGAATCGGGCGGCCCATTACCACACGCTTTGGCGGCTATGTCCGGCTTCTTCCGTTGCCTGGTTGAAGTCCTGGTGAATTCCCGGGTGGGCGACGTTCTCGACCAGGGTTTCTTCACTTTCCGCACGCATAATTCCGTCCCGGTAGTCCGAACGTGTGGCTGGAGGAAAAAGTGCCGGGGTCTGTGCGCGCCCGCTGGATCGGCGGTGGGGTCGCGGTTGCGGTCGTGGCGGCGGGGATCGCGTTCGCGGTCTGGCCGGACGGGGCTTCGGCGCAGGACCCGGAGATCCAGATCTCCCGGTCGGCCTGCGGGCAGGGCTGGGCGGATCCGCGGCCTGGGGTTCAGACCTTTCACCTGCGCAACACCGGAACCGTGACCGCCGAGGTGGATTTGATCGATCCGGCGACCGGTGTGGTTTACGGCGAGGTCGAAGGGCTCGGCAGCGGAACTGTTCGACCCATGCAGGTCACACTCGGCAATGGAACCTACGCATTCCTTTGCCTCCCTGAGGATTCGTCGGCGATTGTCGGGCCAACGGTCACGGTGAGCGGTGGTGCCGAGCGTGGCCCGGGCGTCGCGCCGGTGACGCAGAATGATCTGCTCGGGCCGTTGAAGTCTTATCAAGCCCATGTGACGCAAGGGCTCGGCCAGTTGGCCGCGGACGTCGGCAAGCTAAAGGACGCCATTCGGAGCAACGATCGCGGTGCGAGTCAGGCCGCTTGGCTTGTCGCGCATCTCGACTACGAGCGGCTCGGCGCGGCCTACAACGCCTTCGGGGATTCGGACAAGGCCATCAACGGAACCGCCGACGGGCTGCCTGACGGAGTCAAGAGCCCGGACTTCGCCGGATTCCACCGGATCGAATCCGGCTTGTGGCACAACGAAGATCTCGCCGCCCTCGCGCCGGTGGCCGATCAGCTGGACAGCGACGTGCAGAAGCTCCGCAAGTCCTTTGCGGACAGTCAGGTCAACCCGAACGACCTCGGCCTGCGCGCGCACGAGATCGTGGAGAACACCCTGCAATTCGAACTGACCGCCCGCACCGATTACGGCAGCGGCACCAACCTCGCTACCGCGCGGGCGAATCTTGACGGGACGCAAGCGGTCCTCGACGTCCTGCGTCCGGTGCTCGCCCCGCGCTATCCGGCACTGTCCAAGGTGGACAGCTGGATGAAGCGCACCGAAAGCGCTCTCGACAGCGCCAAGAAGCCGGACAACTCGTGGACGCCGGTGAGCCAGTTGTCCGTGCCGCAGCGGCAGAAGCTCAACGGCGACGTCAGTGAATTGACCGAACTGCTCGCTCCGATCGCCGCCATCGCGGAGCCGAGGAGGACCTCGTGACGACAGAATCCTCCCGACGGTCCTTCCTGCGCCGCACAGTTGTGGGCGCGGGGATCACCGCGGCTGCCGGAATCGGGGTAACAGCCAGCGCGAGCGAGGAATCGCCTGCCACGGTTCCCTTCCACGGCCCCAAACAGGCCGCGATTCTCCGCCAGCCTCCAGCGCAAAGCATCATCGCGTCCTTCGACGTGGTCGCCGAAAACCGCGCCGAATTGGCCGAGCTGTTCCAGGAAATCACCGACCGCGCGCGGTTTCTCACGAACGGCGGTGCTCCGGCCGCGCTCGGGATCACCGCCCCGCCCGCGGACTCCGGGGTGCTCGGTCCGGTGGTGCCGCACAGCGATCTCGGCGTGATCGTCGGCGTCGGATCGTCCCTTTTCGACGGTCGTTACGGGCTGGCCGACCGCAAGCCGAAGAAGCTCAAGCCGATGACCATGTTCCCCAACGACGCGCTCGACGCCCCGCAATGCCATGGCGACCTGTCGCTCACCCTGTCCGCAGGGGACACCGACACCGTGCTGCACGCGCTGCGCGATCTGGCCCGCGCGACTCGCGGCGGAATGCAATTGCGCTGGAAGATCAACGGGTTCAGCTCGCCCTCGCGCCCGTCCGGCACCCCGCGCAATCTGATGGGATTCAAGGACGGCACCGCGAATCCGGGCGAGTCCGAAATGGACCGGCTGGTGTGGGTGTCGGGCGCGGGCGAGCCCGCGTGGACGACCGGCGGCAGCTACCAGGTAATCCGGCTGATCCGGATGCTGGTCGAGTTCTGGGACCGGGTCTCGATCGCCGAGCAGGAGAACATGTTCGGCCGCCGCCGCGACACCGGCGCCCCGCTGGACGGGGCGTCCGAAAAGGACGAACCGCAGTACGCCGACGACCCGATCGGCACCGTCATTCCGCTCACCAGCCACATCCGCAAGGCGAATCCGCGAACCCCGGAGACCGACGGACAGCGGATCCTGCGCCGCGCGGTCAACTACGACCGCGGCGTGGACTCCAACGGCAACCTCGACATGGGCCTCGTCTTCACCTGCTACCAGCAGGATCTCGAGCGGCAATTCGAGACGGTGCAGAAGCGGCTGATCGGCGAGCCGCTCGTCGACTACATCTCCCCGTTCGGCGGCGGCTATTTCTTCGCGCTGCCTGGCGTCACCGGTCCCAGCGACCACTTCGGCCGGGCGCTCCTCGCCTGAGGCGCGCCCCGATCCCCACCCGCGAAACCAGGAGGAATCCTCAGTGGACACAGCATTCGGCAGACGGCGCCGTCGCCTGCTCGGTGCGGGCGCGCTCGTCTCGGCGGCCGTGCTCGCGATCGTCACCGGCTCCGCGGCCTCGTCCGCGCAGGCCCAGCCGCTGCACCAGCTGCCCGCGTCGTGGCTGCCCACGCTCACGCCGATCAAGCACGTCGTGGTGATCTTCGGCGAGAACATCTCGTTCGACCACTACTTCGGCACCTACCCGAACGCCACCAACGAGGACGGCACGCCGTTCCAAGCGGCGAAGCACACGCCGAAGGTCAACGGCCTCGACGACAAGCTGCTGACGCACAACCCGAACGCGTACAACCCGAAGCGGCTCGGGCCGGACAAGGCGCTCACCTGCGACCAGAACCACAGCTACGGCGCCGAGCAGGCCGCGTTCAACGGCGGCAAGATGGACAAGTTCGTCGAGAAGACCGAGACCGACAAGTGCAAGGGCCAGCCGGTGCTGTTCGGCGAGCCGGGCCTGGTCATGGACTACTACGACGGCAACACCGTCACCGGCATGTGGAACTACGCGCAGCACTACTCGATGGGCGACAACTCGTTCAACACCGTCTTCGGCCCGTCCACCCCGGGCGCGCTCAACCTGATCTCCGGGCAGACGCACGGGATCCAGGCGGTCGACCCGGTCACGCACGAGCCGAAGAGCGACCCGTACGTCGTCGCGTCGCCGGACGAGAACGGCGTCGGCACCGTGATCAACGACCCGGACCCGGCGTGGGACGACTGCTCGGACAAGAACCACACCGCCAACGACAACCTCGGCGCGATGCGGGGGCGCAACGTCGGCGACCTGCTGAACGACCGGCACGTCACGTGGGGCTGGTTCCAGGGCGGCTTCAAGCCGACCGGCACCGAGAACGGCTACGCGGTCTGCGGGCAGAAGCACGCGAACATCGGCAATCAGTCCTCCGTGGACTACAGCCCGCACCACCAGCCGTTCCAGTACTACAAGTCCACTTCGAACCCGCACCACCTGCCGCCGTCCTCGGCGCAGGCGATCGGGCAGACCGACCAGGCCAACCACCAGTACGACACGAGCGACTTCGACACTTCGCTCAAGGCCGGTTCGATGCCCGCGGTGAGCTTCCTCAAGGCGCCGGAGTACCAGGACGGGCACGCGGGCTATTCCGACCCGCTCGACGAACAGCATTTCGTCGTGGACGAGATCAACAAGATCCAGCAGTCGCCGGAGTGGCGTTCGACCGCGATCGTGCTCGCGTACGACGACTCCGACGGCTGGTACGACCACGAGAACTCGAAGATCGTCAACGGTTCTCAGGACGCGTCGCAGGACCAGGCCGTCTGCACCGGCAAGCCGACCGGTCTCGGCGGGCACGCCGACCGCTGCGGCTACGGCCCTCGGCTGCCGCTGCTGGTCATCTCGCCCTACAGCAAGCCGAACTACGTCGACCACACCCGGACCGACCAGACCTCGGTGCTGAAGTTCATCGAGGACAACTGGTTCTCCGGCCGGGTCGGCGACGGCTCGTTCGACACTCGCGCGGGCGGACTCTGGAACATGTTCAACTTCTGGTGGCCGCAGGCGGGCAAGCTCCCGCTCGACCCGAAGACGGGTGCGCCGACCGGGCGCAACTAGCTCGCGGTTCGCGCGGAAGACCGAAGGCCATCGGGTTTCGACCCGGTGGCCTTCGGCCGTTTCCGGGGCCGGTCTCCCAGTCCGCTCAGCGGGAAACCGCGTGCGAATACCGCGATACTGGAAATTTTCCAGAGCGCGGGAACTGTGCGCGCAGTCGCGGATTGGGTACTGAAGGTGTTCGGGAACCGGCCGGGAAAGCACCGGCCGCCGGACAGGAATGGAGTCGCGCTGCGCGGACCGTCACTCGACACGATAGGGTAATCGGAGGCACATCCTGTAGAAGGTGAAGGAACGCGAATCATGGCGCAAAAAGTCCTTGTCGAGATGGTGGACGACATCGACGGCAGCATCGCCGAACAGACCGTCCCGTTCAGTCTCGACGGCGTGAGCTACGAGATCGATCTGTCCGAAGACAACGCCGCCGCATTGCGGGAAGAGCTGGCCCGTTACGTCGCCGCCTCGCGCCGGGTCGGCGGGCGCAAGGTCCGCATGGCCGCCGGGCAGGCCCCGCGGCCGGCTTCGACCGCCGCGGACCGCGAGCGCAACAAGGCGATGCGCGAGTGGGCCGAGAACAACGGTTTCACCGTGTCCGACCGCGGCCGGCTCCCGGCCGAGATCGTGAAGGCTTACGAGGAGCGCGACACCGAGGCCCCGGCCAAGCCGGTTCGCAAGCGCGCGACGCGCAAGAAGGCCAGCGCCTGAGCGTTCTTTTCGGGAGCTGTGCCGCGGGGGCCGCGGCTAGTCATCAGCGGTGAGGGCGCCGCCGGGATTCCGGCGGCGCCCTTCTGGCTGTCCGGGGGGGGAAATAGCGCATTCCCCGCACCGGGACGATGAGACGTCCGTGAAGGGCTCCTTGAGGGAATCAGATTCCCTCAAGGACCCCTTCACGGACTGCTGCGGCAATGCCAGGGCCGACGCGCGCGGCGGTCGCCCGGTTTGCCGTCCGTGAGGGGAACCCTGAGGGAATCAGAGTCCCTCAGGGTTCCCCTCACGGACTCGCGGAAACGGTCAGGAGCCACTCCGGGGAATCGATTTCCCGGCGTTAAGACTTGCCGAGTCCGAGCAGGGCGTCCAGGTCGATCTTGCCGCCCGCGGCGTCGCGGATCGCGCGCATCGCCTCGGCGGACGCGAGCCGTTCCCCGTGCTGATCGGCGTGCGCGCGCAGCAGGTTCCCGATGTGCCGTTCCGGGACCGTCCACGTGGGCCAGCGGCGGCGGGCGATCGTGGCGAGTTCGGAGAAGTCCGGCGTGCCCGCGCTCGCGGTCGCGTCGAGCAGCCAGTGCAGATAAGTGCGCAGCACCGCGACCGGGAAACTGCCCGGATGGCTGAGCCCGCCGTGCCCTGGCACGAAGGTGCGGACGTCCGGGAACATTTTGTCGAGCCAGTCCAACGCGGTCAGCCAGCCGGGGATCGAACCGTGCACGGCGAACGGCGTCGAGCCGACCGACAGCAGGTCGCCGGTGAAGAGCGTCCCGGTGCGCGGTTCGAACAACACGAGGTCGCCGTCGGTGTGCGCGGTCCCGGGAAACGGGACGACCTCCACGACGACGCCGCCGAGATCCACTTCGACCGGTTCGATCACCGAGTGCACCGCCTCCGGCCGCGGCGCCTCGAGCTTGCCCCAGTTCGCGCAGTCGAAGATCTCCTCGTTGCACTGCGGGCCGGACCGGATGATCGGCACCGCGGTGGGCGCGGCGAGGATCCGGCCGCCGTTGCGCAGCGCGACGCCCGCCCCGTTGTGGTGGGTGCCGTGCGCGTGGGTCAGCACGAGCGTGAGCGGCATTTCGACGGTCGAGTACTTGCGGACGTCGCTGACCAGGTCGAGCGTGTCGCGTTCGGTGCCGCAGGTGTCGACGAGCAGAACGCCTTCCCGGCCGCGGATCCAGCCGCAATTGGACACCATCCAGTCGCTCGGGCTGCGCACGTAAGCGACGACGCTCGGGTCGGAATACCGGAGCGGGACGATATTGCGCCTGATGACGGGCATGGGATCCCCTCGTTGGCCACCGGACGGGAATTGATCACCGGAATGGTATAGACCAAGTCACCTGCTGTCAGCGGGGTGGAGACCACGCTCACGCACGTGGTCCGCCGCGGTTCTCGCCCGTCCCGTTCCGCCCAGCTTCGCGCGCATCGTTGCCCCCGGCTCCGTCGGTGCCCGACAGCGTATACCCCGAGGCCACGGTTTTCTCGATGGTCCACAGAGGACTGGTTAGGGGTTGCTCACGTCCGGTAGCCGCTGAATACCGGCAGTGAGACCGGCCGCGCCCAACGCCACGGATTTCGCGCCGTGCCGGGAGAGCCGGACGGACACCGGTTTCCCGGACAGCAGCGGCCGTTCCTCCAGCGCTTCCCGCACCGGCTTCTCCAGCAGCGTCCAGGATCTGACCACCGAACCGCCGAGCACGCAGGTCGCGAGGCCGAGCAGCCCGGCGGCGTGCGCGACCGCCTGGCCGAGGAACCGCCCCGCGTCCGTGAACACCGCTTGGGCGGCGTCATCCCCGTTGAGCGCTTCGGCGGCGACGTCCTCCGCGGCGAGGGTCCGGCCGGTCGCCTCGCCGTAGCGGCGGGTCAACGCCCGGCCCGCCGCGTACGCCTCAAGATGCCCGATCTGCCCGCAAGTGCAGCGTTCCTCCCCGTAGCGGCCGACATGCCCGATCTCTCCGGCCCCGGTCGCGCCGCCGTAGAGCAGCCGTCCGTCGACGAACAGCGCGCCGCCGACGCCGGTGCCGACCGCGACGCCGAGCACGTTCCGCTCGCCCGGCAGCAGCTCGCCGAGCAGGAATCCGTCGACGTCGTTGACGGTGCGCACCGGCACCCCGCCGAGCCGCGCGGACAGCTCGGCGTTGACCGGCGTGCCCGCCCAGCCGGTGAACGAATCGCCGGTGACCAGCACTGTCCCGGTCACCGGGTCAACGACGCCCGCCGCTCCGACGCCGACCCCGGCGAGCGCCGCGTGGTCCGGCACCAGCGAGCTGACCAGCTCCGCCGCGCGGTCGAGGATCGCCGCGCCGCCCCGATGCGATTCGGAGGGCGCGGACGCCGACCCCAGTTCTTTTCCGTCCTCGTCGCACACCACTACCAGGGTTTTCGTCCCGCCGATGTCGACTCCGGCCCGCAACCCCGTCACGCCGCGGGGTCCGCGCCGGCCAGCGCCTCGCGCCGGCTCCGCTGCAACTGCGGGTCCGGCACCGGCGAGGACAGCAGCAACGCTTGCGTGTACGGGTGTTCCGGAGTGCGCAACACCGTTTCCGCCGGGCCTTCTTCCACCAGCTCGCCCGCGCGCAGCACCGCGACGCGGTCGCACAGGCTGTCGACCACCGCGAGGTCGTGGCTCACGAACAGGCAGCCGAAACCGAACTCGCGATGCAGCCGCCGGAACACCTCCAGCACCGCTGCCTGCACGGATACGTCCAGCGCGCTCGTCGGTTCGTCCGCGATCAGCAGTTTCGGGCCCAGCACCAGGGCGCGGGCGAGGCTCACGCGCTGGCGCTGCCCGCCGGACAGTTCGTGCCCGTACCGGCCCAGCAGGCTTTCCGGCAACTCCACCGCGTCGAGGAGTTCCCGCACCCGCCGCTGCCGCTCGCCGCGGCCGGTCGAGGTGTGGACCACCAGCGGTTCCGCGACGGTCTGCGCGACCGTCATCCGCGGGTCGAGCGACGCCGCCGGGTCCTGGAACACCGCGCCGATCTGCCGCCGGACCGCCCGTGCTGACCGGCCGGTGCCTTTCGGCAGCGGTCCGCCGAGCACTTCGACGGAGCCGGATTTCGGCGTGACCAGGCCCAGCGCGCAGTTGCCGAGCGTCGTTTTCCCTGAACCGGATTCGCCGACCAGCCCGACGATCTCACCGGGTGAGACGGAGAGGGAAACGTCGTTTACCACCTGTCGCCCGCCGTACTCGACCACCACATTCGACAGCGCGAGCACGGGTTTCCGGGTTTCTTCGACGGTCGCATCGTGGGTGAACGAACCCAGTTGCGGAACCGCGGCCAGCAGTTCCCGGGTGTAATCCGCCTTCGGCGAAGCGAACAGTTCCGCCGCTGGAGCTTCTTCCACGAGCTTGCCGTGGCGCAACACCGCGACGCGATCCGCGACGTCGGCGACGACGCCCATGTTGTGCGTGATCAGCAGCGTCGCGGTGCCTTCGTGTTCGCGGATATCGCGCAGCAGGTCGAGAATCTGCTGTTGCACCGTGACGTCGAGGGCGGTCGTCGGCTCGTCCGCGATGATCAACCGAGGCCCGGCCGCGAGTGCGATCGCGATCATCACGCGCTGCCGCAAACCTCCGGACAGCTCATGCGGGTACTGCTTCAGCCGCGCGGCCGGTTCCGGAACTCCGACGCGGTCGAGCAGTTCGGCGCACCGGTCGTAGTAGCGGCGGTGGCGCAGCTTCTCCGGGTCGTGGTTTCGGATCGCCTCGGCGAGCTGGAAACCGATGGTCCGCAACGGGTTCAGCGCGGTCATCGGTTCCTGGAACACCATCCCGGCGGCCGGGCCGCGCAGTTTCCGCAGCTCTTCGCCGCGCAGGTCGAGCACGTTCTGCCCGGCCAGCTCGATCGACCCGGTGACCCGCGCGGAATCCGGCAGCAGCCCGAGCACCGCGAGCGCCGCCGTGCTCTTGCCGGAACCGGACTCGCCGACCACCGCCACGATCTCGCCGGGCGCGACCGACAGGCTCAGCCCGTCGACCGCCGCCGAACCGTCCGCATAGGACACCCGCAGGTCGCGGATGTCCAGCACTGCTTCGCTCATCGTCGCCCCTTCACCGCGAACGCGTCGCGCAGCCCGTCGCCGAGGAAGTTGATCGCGCACACCACCAGCACGATCGCGATGCCCGGCGGCAGGATCAGCCACCACGCGCCGTCGAAGGTGTAGGTAATTCCTTTAGAGAGCATCGCGCCCCAGTCGGTATCGGGCGCGGGCACGCCGAGCCCGAGGAAGCTGACGTACGCCACGAGCAGGATCGCGTCGGCGATCTGGAACGTCGCGTTCACCACCACGGTGCCGATCGCGTTGGGAATGATGTGCCGGAACACCACGCGCGTGCGGCTCGCGCCGAGCACGGTGATCGCGCGGATGTAGTCGCGTTCGCGCAGGCTCACCGTTTCCGCGCGCATCAGCCGCGCGGGCACCAGCCACGACACCGCGCCGATCAGCAGCGCCAGCACGCCGACGCTCGGCGTCACCAGCGTCGCGGCCACCAGCAGCAGGAACAGCGCCGGGATCGCGACGCCGGTGTCGACGATCCGCATCAGCACGGTGTCCAGCCAGCCGCCGGTGTACCCGGCGACCGCGCCCCACACCGCGCCGATCGCGGTCGCGATCAGCCCGGCGAGGACACCGATGACCAGCGACGTCCGGCCGGCGACCATGAGCCTGCCGAGCACGTCGTAGCCGAGGTCGTCGGTGCCGAGCAGATGCCCTCCGCCGGGGCCGAGCCGCGCCGAGGCGAGGTCGGTGTGGGACTGGTCGGTGCCGTAGAGCAACGGCCCGAGGAAACAGAACGCCACGACGAGCAGCAGCAGGACCGCGCCCGCGACGGCGGACTTGCGGGCAAACAGCCGCGAAAGGACAGTCACGACCGCGCTCCCTTCACCCGCACCCGCGGGTCGATCGCCAGCTGGATCAGGTCCGCGAGCAGCGAACCGAGCACGGTCGCCACGGCGATCACGAGCACGACGCCCAGCAGCACCGGGAAATCGGCCGTGCGGGTCGCGGTCCAGAACAGCAGGCCGATGCCGGGGTAGTTGAACATCGATTCGACGACCAGCGAGCCGCCGAACACCACTGGCACGTAGTAGCCGAGCATCGAGACCACCGAGGTCAGCGAGTTCGGCCAGACGTGCCGCCAGATGATCGTGCGCTCCGGCGTTCCCTTGGCCCGCGCGGTGCGCACGAAATCCTCGGACAGGCTGTCCAGAGTGGACGCTCGCATGTACCGGCTGAACGCGGCGAGCGCCGCTCCGGTCCCGGCGAGCACCGGCAGTACCAACGCGCCTGGCTGGGACAGCAGTTCGCCGATCGTTTCGCCCTGTGCGGCCTGCGCCGGGAACCACGGCAGTACCTGCGCGAACAGGATGATCAGCACCAGCGACAGGAAGAACACCGGCGTCGCGTAAAGCACGAACGTGATGGCCGTGGTGAGCAGATCCGCGGTACGGCCGCGACGGACTGCCTGCCAGACGCCGAGCGGCAGCGCGACCAGGATCGCGAGCGCGGTGGACAACACGGTGAGCAGCAAGGTTTTCGGCATCCGCTCGGTCAGCAGCGTGCTCACCGGCGAGTTCTGCGTGTACGACTCGCCGAGGTCGCCTTGCAGCAACCGCACCAGGTAATCCCAGTACTGCACCGGAAGCGGCTGGTCGAAGCCCTGTGCGTGGTTGAACGCGGCGATCTGCGCCTCGGTGGCCTTCACCCCGAGCACGCCGCGAGCCGGGCCGCCGGGCAGCAAATGCAGCAGCACGAACGTCACCACGGTGACCAGCAGCACGACCACCACGGCCAGCACGAGCCGGCGGAGGATATAGCGCGTCATGTCCTCACCTCGTCCAGAACCAGCGTTGCGGAAGCAGCCCGGCCATCGGGTCCTGGGTCACGCCGTGCAGCGCGGTGTCGATCGCCGACACCTGATACGGCGGATTGGGCAGCCACAGCACCGGAAGCTGCTCGGCTAGGTAGGCGCTGTACTCGAGCATCGCTCCGTTGTCCGAGGCCAGGTTGGTGGCCGCGATCAGCTTGTCCGCCTTCGGATCGGTGTAGCCGCCGAAGTTCGTGCCCGCGCCGGTCGCGAACAGCTCCTCGCCGCTGGGGTTCGCCGAGAAGTACCAGCTGCCCTGCGTGCCGAAGTACGACAGTTGCCAGCTGCACGACGGGTCCGTCGGCTTGCACGTGGTTCCGTTGGCCAGCACGGTGTTCAGCGGCTGCGCGTTGATCTTCATCTCGATGCCGGCCTTCGACAGCTCCGAGCGCAGTTCCTGCATGGTGCCGTCGGTCTCGTCGGAACCTGATTCGGTCAGCATGGTCAGCGACAGGCGGGTGCCTTCGGCGATGCCCTCGCCGCATTTCGCCGGGTCCGCGCACAGGAGGACGCCGTCGGAGCCGGGCTTCCAGCCGTGGTCGGCGAGCAGCTGCTTCGACTTGTTCAGATCGAACGGATACGGATTGGTCTTTTGCTTGGGCGAAAGGTACTTCGTGTCGTTGTCCTGCGGGACCGGGCCGTAGCCGACCCGGGCGGCGCCGCGCCAGATCACCGAGGTGATGGCGTCCTGGTCGACCGCGTGCTGGATCGCCTGCCGCACGTACAGCTGGGAGAACACCTTGCCCAGCTGGGGATTGTTGAAGTTGTACGGCGAGTACGTGATGGACCAGCCGTTCCACGGTTCGACCCGGTAGCCCTGTTCCTCGAGCTTCGAGCGCTGGCCGAGGTTCGACGTCGCCAGGTAGCCGTAGTCGACGCCGCCGGCACGCAGCACGTTGTACTCCGCCGAGGAACTGGTGAAGGTCAGGAACCGGACGGTGTCGAGCTTCGCCGGGTCCGGTCCGGTGTACTTCGGGTTCTTCCGCAGCGTCACCTCGCCGGACGTGGTGAAACCGGCCAACGCGAACGGTCCGTTCACGACCTTCCACAGTGGATTCGTCCCGTAGGTGCCGAGCTGTTTCGCTTGGCTCACCAGGAAGTCGAAGACCTGCTTCGCGCCGTCCGGGGTGCGGTCGTGGTCGCCGACCGGGCCCGCGGCGCTGGTGCGGTCCCAGGCGTGCGGCATCGGGACGATCAGGCTGAGCTGGTTGGCGGTGAACCAGTCCGGGTTGTACGCCTTGTCCAGGGTGAACGTGAACGTGCGGTCGTCCACGGCGTGGAATCCGGTGATGCTGTCCGGGATCAGGCCCTTGGAGTACTTGCCCCAGTTGTCCTTGCCCGCGTGGGCGAGGTTGAGCCAAAACTCGACGTCGCGGCTGGTCAGCTGCTCGCCGGTGGCCCAGGTCAGCGGCTTGAGCGTGATCGTCACGGTCTTGCCGTCGGGGGAGTAGCGCGGCGGGTTGGCGGCGCTCGCGGCGTCGTCGAGCGTGACCGAGCCGGAACTTCCGTCGTAGTTGTAGAGCGGCACGTACATGGCCGAGCGGATCATGGCGTTGTACGACCCGCCGTAGCCGGGGATCGAGAACGGCATGATCCAGTTCGGCGTAGCCGACGGCGGCATCGCGAACCGCACGGTGCCGCCGGTTTTCGGGGTGCCGGAACCGCCGCCGTGCGGTTCCCGGCCCGCCGCGCAGCCGGACAACGCCAGCGCGGCGGCGAGCGTGACCCCGAGCGCGGTGCGCCACGGGCGTCGAGCCATTCGCATCACTTCCAACAACTCTGATGAAAGACCAGTGCCAGGTGCTATGCGGTGTCCTGGCTGTCGGGTAATCTTGCACGAGAGACGGGAATTGCCAAGAGTCCTGTCGAACGGTTTAGTTACATCAGCTTTGATGAAAGAGGTGACGCGGTGGATCCGGCCGGACCGCTGCGGCTGTTGTGGCTGGTCGCGCACGGCCACGCGAGGTCGCGCATGGACCTGGCGCGAGCGCTCGGGCTGCCGCAATCGACGGTGTCGGTGCGCACGCAGGCGCTGATGTCCGCCGGGGTGCTGAGCGAATCCGGCGAGGGCCGGTCCGCGGGCGGTCGGCGGCCGAAGCTGCTGTCGGTCAACGCGGGGTTCGGTCACGTCTGGGCCGCCGACGTCGGCTCGCGGCACGTGCGGATCGGCGCGCTCGACATCGCGGGCAACCTGCTGGAAGTGCACGAACGGCCGTTGGACATCAGCCAGGAGCCGCGCGAACTGGTCGCCGGGCTCGCGGCCGCGGTGCGCGATGTCATGGCGGGCGCGGAGTGTCCGGGCCGCGCGCTCGGTGTCGGCGTCGCGTTCCCCGGTCCGGTCGACGTCAACGCGGGCACCATCACGCTGCCGTCGCGGATGCCCGGCTGGCGCGGTTTCGCGGTGCGGGACGCGCTGGCGGAGCACTTCGAGCTGCCGGTGGTCGTGGACAACGACGCGAACATGCTGGCGCTGGGCGAATCCGTGTCCGGCGCGCCCGGGCGCACCCTGCTGGTCGTGAAGGCCGGTACCGGCATCGGGTCGGGAATCGTGCTGAGCGGCGAGCTTTATCGCGGCCGGGCCGGGGTCGCGGGCGACATCAGCCACGTGCGCGTGCCCGCCGCCGAGGACCAGCCGTGCACCTGCGGCAATCGCGGCTGCCTGGAAGTGGTGGCCAGCGGCGCCGCGCTCGTCGGGCAGTTGCAGGCGCAGGGCTTGAAGCTGGAGACCACCGCGCAGGTGATGGCCACCGCCGAGGACGGACATCCCGAAGCGACCACAGCCGTGCGGCGCGCCGGGCTGCGGCTCGGCGAGGTGCTGGCCACGGTGGTCAACTTCAGCAACCCGGACGAGGTGCTGCTCGGCGGCGCGCTGTCCGGTTCGGAAGCGTTCGTCGCGGCCGTGCGCGGTGCGCTGTACGAACGGTGTCTTCCTTTGGCTACCAGGGAACTGCGGATCGACCGGGTGCGTTTCGGTGCGGACGCGGGGCTTTACGGCGCGGGCGCGCTCGCGCTGGACGCGGTGTTCGAGCAAGCGATCAAACGGAGTGGACGATGAAGAAGCTGCGGGTCGGGATCACCGGAATCGCCATCGAATCGAGTACCTTCTCGCCGCATCGATCCACTGTGGACGACTTCCGGATCTCGCGCGGCGACGATTTGCTGGCCCGCTACGACTTTCTCGGCGCGGACTGGGCTCGCGACGTCGAATGGGTGCCGCTGGTCGACGCCCGGTCGCTCCCCGGCGGCGCGGTCACCGAGGAGGCTTACGCCGAGCTGTCCGGGGAAATCCTGGACCGGCTGCGTTCGGCGGGTGAACTGGACGGGCTGTTCTTCGACATCCACGGCGCGATGAGCGTGGTCGGACGGTCCGATGTGGAGGCTTCGCTCGCGCAGGAGATCCGCTCCATTCTCGGCCCGGACGTCCTGGTGTCTGCGTCGATGGACTTGCACGGCAACGTTTCCCGCGAATTGGTCACCGCGCTGGACCTGATCACCTGCTATCGGATGGCCCCGCACGAGGATGCGTGGGAGACGCGCGAGCGGGCGGCGCGGAACCTGGTGTCGCGGCTGCGGTCCGGCGGTCGGCCGAAGAAGGCTTGGGTACAGGTTCCGGTTCTGCTGCCGGGGGAGAAGACGAGCACCCGGCTCGAACCGGCGAAGAGCATTTACGCGGCGGTGGACGACGTCGAAGCGCTCGACGGGGTCCTGGACGCAGCGATCTGGGTCGGCTACGCGTGGGCCGACGAACCACGCTGCCAGGCCGCGGTGGTGGTAATGGGCGACGACGTTTCCGTGATCACCAAGGAAGCGGAGTACCTGGCCCAATCCTATTGGGACGCTCGGCACGACTTCGCTTTCGTCGCCCCGACCGGCACCCTTCAGGAATGCCTCGCGCAGGCGGTCGCTTCGACCTCGCGGCCGTTCTTCATCAGCGATTCCGGTGACAACCCGACCGCCGGCGGTGCCGGGGACACGTCGTGGAGCCTGGACGTCCTGCTGAACACTCCGGCCATTGTGGACTCTTCACTGACCACCTTGTACGCGGCCATTGTGGACCCCGAAGCCGTCGCGACGGCGGTGGCAGCCGGTGTCGGAGCGACGATCTCGGTGGAGCTGGGCGGAAAAGTCGACTCCGGTCCGCACGGTCCGGTCGCGCTCACCGCGCAGGTGGCCGCGATCGACACCGACGACCCGGTCGCCGGAACCGCGGTGGCGTTGGCGGTCGGCGGCCTGCGGGTGATCGTGACCGCGCGCCGCAAGCCGTACCACCTCGAATCCGACTTCCACGCGCTCGGCCTGCGCCCGCGCGAGGCGGACGTCGTGATCGTGAAGATCGGCTACCTCGAACCGGAGCTGTACGACATGGCCTCGGACTGGCTGCTGGCCCTCACCCCCGGCGGCGTCGACCAGGACCTGCTCCGGCTCGGCCACTCCGGCATCGTTCGGCCGATGTTCCCCTTCGACGCCGACATGGCGGCCCCCTCGCTCGCTCCTGAGGTCTTCTGAACACTTTGAGTAGTCAGCGCCGAGGCGATCAGTAACTCGCCTCGGCGCTGACCTGTCTCTACCTCGGACGACTTGACAGGCAGGCATTTGCCTGCCTTACTGTAAGTGTGCAACCCGACCTGGACAAAGTGTTCAAGGCGCTGGCGGATCCGACCCGCCGGTACCTGCTCGACCAGCTGCGCGAGGACAACGGGCAGACGCTGGGCGAGCTGTGCCGCCGGCTGGAGATGACGCGGCAGTCCGCGACCCAGCACCTCGCCCTGCTGGAGGCGGCGAATCTGGTGAGCAGCGTGCGCCGCGGCCGGGAAAAGCTGCACTACCTGAATCCGGTGCCGCTGCACGAGATGCAGGAGCGGTGGGTGGACCGGTTCGAGCAGCCGCGGCTGCGGATGCTCAGTGCCGTCAAACGTCGAGCAGAGGAAGCCATGAAGCCGAGTTTTGTGTATGTGACCTACATCCAGAGCACACCGGAGAAGGTGTGGCACGCGCTCACCGACCCCGAGCTGACCGGGCAGTACTGGGGCCACCGCAACGAATCCGACTGGAACAAGGGTTCGCGGTGGGCGCACGTGCGGACCGACGGGTCCGGGATCGCCGACGTCGAGGGCGAGGTCATCGAGGCGGTCCCGCCGAAGCGCCTGGTCACCACGTGGTTCGACCCGAACGGCCCGAAGGACCAGGAGCCCTCCCGCGCGACGTTCGACATCGAACAGCACGAGGGCATCGTCCGGCTGACCGTGACCCACGAGGACCTGCCGGACGAAAAGGCGCACCAGGACGTGTCCGGCGGCTGGGCTGCGGTGCTGTCGAACCTCAAGTCGCTGCTGGAGACCGGGCACGTGCTGCCGCAGGCTCCGTGGGAGATGCCGTGACCGCCGCGCGGCCCCGGGAATAGACCCGCGGCCAGGTTTGTTGGGGCCTTGTGAGCGCCGGTTTTCCGCCGGGCAGTCGCTCACGAGGCCCCTTTCGCGTGCAGTGCCAGTTGTGCGGCCGGATCCGATGCGCTACTCTCACCGCATACCCCAGGAAGTCGGCCCCGCCGCCCAGGGGTTCCGCCCTTTCCCGCCAGCGTGAGTCCACGCGACGAGGATCGGCGTCTTTCCCGAAGCCCGTCGCCTGACCCGCTTCGTCTCACTCCGGCGGTCCGCTTTCGCGTCGACTGTCACTGCTCAAGGAGCCACAAACCATGACACAGCAAGGAATTCTCGACATCCACGGCAAGACCGCCGCACTGGGCTACACCCCCGGCGGCCCGTCCGTGCCGCTGTCCCTGATCCGCACCCACGGCCTGCGCCGCGGCGACGAACTCGTCCTCGACGACGGCGAACTGGTCTCCGTCAACGGCCGTCCGCCCGGCGAAAAGCGCCCCGATTTCGACACACTCACCCCCATTCACCCGAACCAGCGACTGGTCCTCGAAACCACTCGGCACCAGCTCACCACCCGCGTCCTCGATCTCGTGGCACCGCTGGGCAAAGGCCAGCGCGCCCTGATCGTCGCCCCGCCGCGCACCGGTAAAACCACTGTGCTGCAAGCGATCGCGCAAGCGGTGGCGGTCAACCACCCGGAAGCACACCTCATGGTGCTGCTCGCCGACGAACGCCCCGAAGAAGTGACGGACATGACCCGCTCGGTCCACGGCGAGGTCGTCGCGTCCACTTTCGACCGCAAACCCGCCGAACACACCGCCGTCGCCGAACTGGCTTTGGAACGCGCGAAACGCCTGGTCGAAACCGGCCGGGATGTCGTGCTGCTGCTGGATTCGCTGACCCGCCTGGGCCGCGCGTACAACCTGGCAGCCCGCACCTCCGGCCGAATCCTGTCCGGCGGCGTCGATGCCAGCGCGCTGCACCCGATGAAGAAAATCCTAGGCGCAGCACGGAACATCGAGGACGGCGGCTCGCTGACCATCATCGCGACCGCCTTGGTCGGCACGGGTTCGCTGGCCGATACCGTGTTCTTCGAAGAGCTGAAAAGCACCGGCAACTCGGAACTCCGCCTGGACCGCATGCTCGCCGACCACCGCGTCTTCCCGGCCGTGGACTTCTTCGGCTCCGGCACCCGCCGCGACGAGTTGATCGTCCCGCCGCAGGAACTGGCCGTGATGAACGAGGTCCGCCGCGCCTTGCCCACCCAGGACCCGAAGCGGGCCGCGGAACAGTTCCTGGACCAGGTCCGCACGACAAAGTCCAATGCGGAATTCATCGCACGGGTCAACGCTTCGCTGACTGTTCCGTCCACAGTGGCCGCCTGAGCTGGAGACCGAACGCCTCGGCTCGATTGGTCCGCATCTCGCTGATGAGTTGTACCGCGTGCATCTGGACCTGGGCACCTCCCGCTGGACCCGCGCCGACGCGGAAGCCCACACCGCGGAGATTGGCTGGGCAATACGCGAGGCGCGCTGGGAAACGGCTACGCCACCGAGATCGGTCTCGAACTCGGTGCGACGGAAGTGGTCGCCTTCACCGAGGTACACAACGCCCGCTCCCGTGCGGTGATGGAACGGCTCGGCTTCGCCTATCGCCACGATTTCCCGCATCGAGGCGAACCGTTCGCCCGCTACGCAATCTCGCTCGACACCTGAGCCGAATTCACCGCCGTTGCCGAAACGGAACCGCTTCGCTCTTTCGAAAAAATCATTTTTCTGCTATACTCCAACATTACTGGGTTAAAGTCCGAAGCTATGACCCCCGACGCGCAACCCAGCCGCACAGCTCTTCTCTCCGCCGCAGCGCGAGCCGCGCATCTGCTGGTCGACGACCACCCGGCAATCTTCACCGATCCGCTCGCACACCGCCTTCTGGGGGAACGCGCCGAAGAACTCCTCAGCTACCACCAGGTCTACGGCAGCCACCCAGCCCTGTCCGGCGCCCGCACCTCGGTCGTCACCCGCAGTCGCTACACCGAGAACCGGCTGGCCGAAATGGCCGTCGACCAATACGTAATTCTCGGTGCGGGCCTGGATTCCTTCGCCTACCGCGAAGCCCGACCCGACGACCTGCGAGTGTTCGAAGTGGACAAACCCGCCACCCAGCGCTGGAAAAAGAAACTGCTGGCCGAAGCCGGGATCACCACGCCCGAGACAGTCGAGTTCGTCGCCGTCGACTTCGAGAAGGACCCGGCGCTGACCAGTCACCTTGTCCAAGCGGGATTCGACCCGAACCGTCCAGCGCTGGTCAGCTGGCTCGGCGTCACGATGTACCTCACCGAGGAAGCGATCAGCCAAACCCTCCACGCGATCAGCGGCCTAGCCCCCGGAACAGAACTCATCGTCGAGTACCTCCTCCCCGCCGAACTCCGCGACGAGGCGGGCCAGGCCTATGCCGAGCTGGTCATGGCCGCAGCAGCCGCCCACGGCGAACCGTGGCAAACGTTCCTCAGCGCCGAGCAGATGGCCGCGCTCCTGCGGGACCACCTGCTCGAGCCGAGAGAACACGTCCGGCAAAAGGACATCCCAGTCGAATGGAAACGCGGCGACGCACTGCGCCCCACCGAGCTGTCCATCCTCACCAGAGCACGGGTCAGGGAATCGTCACCAGCCACCGATCCGACCGCCGGCGCAGATAGCCCCACCAATACCCGGCGGAAACCACCAGCACCCCAGCCGTGATCGCCAGGTCCAGCAAGCTCTGCGACACCAGCACGTACCCGAGCGCCAGCACCGCCACCATCGGCACCACCGGCCACCCCGGCATCCGCCACACCTGCGGCCGCCGGTGCGCCGGCCGTCGCGCCCACAGGACGCTCGCCGAAATCGCCAGGTACAGCGCGACGACGGCGACCCCGGTCACGCCACTCAGCGTTTCCACCGGCACAAAACACAGCACCGCTTCCGAAACGCCGACCACGAGCGTCGCCACCCAAGGCGCGCCGAACCGCGGACTCACCACGCTCAACGCACGGTTCACCGGCTCAGGCCAAGCGTGATCCCGTCCCGACGCGTACAGCACGCGCGAGTTCTGGATCACCATCACGATCACCGCGTTCACGATCGCCGCCGCGATGCAGAGGCTCACGATCGTGCCGAACGTCGAACTGCTCCAGCTCACCACGAGCGCGGTCAGGTCGAGGTTCCCGAGCGTCGCGAGGTCCGGCACGCCCAGCGTGATCGCCACGACCGGCACCAGGATCACCACCGCGCTGATGCCGAGCGTCCAGAACACCGTCCGCGACACCGTTTTGTGCGGCTCCCGCATCTCCTCCGCCAGATACACCGCGGTCGAGAACCCCTGCACCACGAACAACGCCACCGCGAGCCCGGCGATGACCGAAACCAGCGCGATCGGATGGACGCCGTCGAGGCTGGGCCGCACGAGCACCGCGGCCGGGCGGTCGCTGTGCGCGAAGCCGAGCACGGACACCACGACGATCGCGACGATCTCGATCACCAGGAAGATCCCGGTCAGCCACGCGTTCGAGCGCAGGTTCACCAGGCCCATCCCGGTCGACGCCAGCATCACGAGCGCACCCGCCACGGACGGGTCGATGTGGACGGCCACCGCCAGATAATCAGCCACTCCGATCGCGATGATCGGCGGCACCACGAGGATCACGATGAACGACAACATAAAGGTGATCCACCCGGCGAACCGGCTGACCACTGTCGACACCATGGCGTACTCGCCACCCGAACTCGGGACCAGCGTGCCGAGTTCGGAGTAGCAGAACGCGATCCCGACGCACAGCAGCACGGCGAGCCCGATGGCCAGCGCGGTGCCGGTGCCGAGCGAGCCGAACAGCGGCGGGACGAGAACGAACAGCGACGACGCCGGGGTCACGCAGCTCAGCGTCAGCAGGGTTCCGCCGCCGACCCCGATCGATCTGGTCAGCGAGCGGGGCGCGGGCGAACCGGCGGCGGTGTCGGTCTGGACGGGGACCGGATGAGGCGGCATGGGGATCCCTCCGTCGGCGGCGCTGGAATTCGACGGATGGAACAGGACGGGTTTGCCGTTGTCAACGCCGGAAAGACGACGAAATCCGTTGTCGGCCACCCCAGCTGACGGACGATCCGGACACTCTGGGCGACCATCCGCCACGCCGGAGGTTGCCCGCGGCGGGGTCGACCCGAGATGATCCCCGGATGCAGAGCCAGGACCCGAACCGGCCGGCGCCGCCGGTGGTCGACGACATCTCGAAGCAGATCATCGCCCAGTTGCAAGAGGACGGACGGCGGCCGTACGCCACGATCGGCAAGGCGGTCGGACTGTCCGAGGCGGCGGTCCGCCAGCGGGTGCAGCGGCTGTCCGATTCGGGCGTCATCCAGATCGTCGCGGTGTCGGATCCCTTGCAGATCGGGCTTTTCCGCCAGGCGATGGTCGCGATCACGGTCGACGGCCCGCTCGATCCGGTCGCCGACGCACTGGCCGAAATGGACGAGATCGAGTACGTCGTGCTCTGCGCCGGCCGCTTCGACGTGCTCTGCGAGGTGCTCTGTGCCGACGACGAGGCGCTGCTCGACGTGATCTCCAACCGCATCCGCACGCTGCCCGGAGTGCGCACCGCGGAGACGCTCGTGTACCTCAAGCTGCGGAAACAGTCCTACCAGTGGGGCTCGCACCGTCGGTGACGACGAAATCCGAAGATCCGTCCCTCTGGGACTAACGAAATTAGTCGTTGTGGGTGGCATCGACGACTGATCCGCTTGCCAACCGGTGTCGGCTCGTGCGATAACCGAGAAGTCCGGCCGGTACGCCAGGGTGCGTGCCGGCAGCTTCGAGGCCCGTTTCGAGGAGCCATGACCACGACCGCCGAACCCGCCGGGATCACCACCGGCTCGGGCACTGCCGCACGCGACAACCTCTGGCTGCACTTCACGCGCCACAGCCGCGCCGACATCGCCGACATCCCGGTGATCGTGCGCGGCGAGGGCGCCTACATCTGGGACGAGACCGGCAAGCGCTACCTCGACGGTCTCGCCGGGCTGTTCGCGGTGCAGGTCGGCCACGGCCGCGAGGAACTGGCCGAAGCCGCCGCGCGGCAAACGAAACAGCTCGCGTACTTCCCGCTCTGGGGCCACGCGCACCCGCCCGCGCTCGAACTGGCCGAACGCCTGGCCGTCGCGTCCCCGGGCGACCTCAACCGCGTGTTCTTCACCGTCAGCGGCGGCGAATCCGTGGAAACGGCGTGGAAGCTCGCGAAGCAGTACTTCAAGCTGACCGGAAAACCCACTAAGCACAAGGTGATCAGCCGCGCGCTGGCGTACCACGGCACGTCGCAGGGCGCGCTGTCCATCACCGGAATTCCGGGTGCGAAGGCCGATTTCGAGCCGCTCGTGCCGAGCACTCTGCGTGTGCCGAACACGAACTTCTACCGTGCACCCGAGCACGCCGACGACTACGAAGCGTATGGCCGATGGGCGGCCGATCAAATCGAGCAGGCCATCGAATTCGAGGGCGCGGACACGGTCGCCGCGGTATTCCTCGAACCCGTGCAAAACACCGGCGGTTGTTTTGTTCCGCCGCCGGGCTATTTCCAGCGGGTCCGCGAGATTTGCGACAAACACGACGTGCTGCTGGTGTCCGACGAGGTGATCTGCGCGTTCGGCCGGGTCGGCTACGACTTCGCGGCCAAGCGCTACGGCTACCGGCCGGACATCATCACCACCGCGAAGGGCCTGACCTCGGGTTACGCGCCGCTCGGCGCGGTGCTCGCGAGCGAGGCGCTGATGGAACCGTTCGCCGGCGGCGAGGCGACGTTCATGCACGGCTCGACCTATGGCGGCCACCCGGTTTCGTGCGCGGTCGCGCTGGCCAACCTCGACCTCATCGAGCGCGAGAACCTTTACGGCCATGTGCTGGAAAAGGAAACCGCCTTCCGGGCGACTCTCGACCGGTTGACCGATCTGCCGATCGTCGGCGACGTGCGCGGCACCGGTTTCTTCTACGGGATTGAACTCGTGAAGGACAAAGCGACCAAAGAGACCTTCACCGCCGAGGAATCGGAACGGATTCTGCGCGGTTATCTCTCGAACGCACTGTTCGAGGGCGGCCTCTACTGCCGCGCCGACGACCGCGCCGAGCCGGTGGTCCAGCTGTCGCCGCCGTTGATCTGCGACCAGCCGCAGTTCGACGAGATGGAGCAGATTCTGCGCGAGGCGCTCACTGGAGCGTGGAAGTTGCTCTGACGCTCTTCTCCGCACGGGTTGTCCCGCTACGCTGATCTTCGTTGCCTACCAACGGGAGGAAAGCGCGTGGCGGAGTGGAATGACCTGGTCGCCTACATCAGGCAGACCTACCGGGTGATCCGGGACGACCCGGGCGAAATCCGGATCCGGGTCCTGTTCGGCGACGACGCGGAGACGACGGGGCGAGCGCAGGTCGTGGTGATCGCCCGCGAGATTTTCGACCAGCGCGAGGACTGGGTGCAGATCGCGACGCCGTTCGCCCGGGTGGACGAGGTGGATCTGCTGACCGTGCTGAGCGAGGTGGGCCAGACGCTGGTGGTCGGCGGGCTCGTGGTGATGGGCGAGCACCTCGTGCTCCGGCATTCGCTGCCGCTGCTGAACCTCGACCTCAACGAGTTCACCGATCCGCTCGAACTCGTCGCCGGTTCGGCCGAACTGCTGGAGCAGCAGTTCACCGGGCGTGACGACTACTGAGCCGCCGCGGCCACGAAAAAGCGGGGCCCTGATCCGATCAGGGCCCCGCTTTTCGCTGTCTCAGTACGGCTGCGCGGCCGGTGCCCTCGGACCGTCCATCCTGGACTGAACGCTCGGCTCGACCGCCGGGCAATGCTTGCCCCGGCCCGGATTCGTGCCGTCGATCAGGAAGGCGTCCGCGGCGTCGGTGACGCACTGGCTCTTCTTGAAGTACGCGCCGTGGCCCCAGCCCTCGTAGGTGAGCAGCGGCGCGCCGGACTGCTGCGACGCGCGCACCGCCCAGCTGTACGGCGTGGCCGGGTCATAACGACTGTTCAGCATCAACATCGGCACGCCCCGCTGGACCGACAGCGGGTGCTGGGGGTTGCGCACCGGAGCGGGCCAGCTGGCACACCCGGCCGCGGCGCTCCAGCCCAGCGGCGAGAAGTGCAGGTCAGGCGACACGTCGGTGAGCGCCCGGCGGTAGCTGTCGAGCTGCGGGTACGACGTGATCGGCAGCCGCCAGTCCGAGCAGAAGATGCTGTTGAACGGGTTCGGAATGGGGATGTCGTCCTTGGCGAAGTCCGCGCCGAGCGGCTTCCCGTCGCGCAGGCTGACCAGGTTCTGCGCGAGCTTGCCCCAGGTGGGGCCGTAGAAGTTCTGCGCGTAGATGCCGACCAGCGCCATCGGGTCGAGTTTGTCGTCCGGGGTGCCGAGTTCGCCGCGTTCGGCGCGGGCGTACAGGTCCGCGGTCACCGCGCTGACGTCCTGGCCGTGCAGTGCGCACGAGGTCGTGCGGTCGCACCAGTCGCTGAACTGCTCGAATAACTCTTGCGTGGCCTGGGTTTCCGTCTTCAGGAACTCCCAGGTGCTGCGGATGGAGTGGTCCATGTTGCTGTCGAGCACGAGCGCGCGCACCCGGTCCGGGTACGCCTCGGCGTACTGCTGGCCCATCAGCGTGCCGTAGGAAACGCCGTAATAGGTGAGCTTCTTGTCGCCGAGCGCGGCGCGGATGGCGTCCATGTCGCGCACGACGCTGCGCGTGTCGGAGTGCGTGGCGAGCGGCCCGGTGATCTTCTCGCAGCTGCGGCCGAGCGCGCGGTTGTACGAGAGCAGCTGCTGGAATTCGGCGGAATCCTTCGGCTGCACCGGGTTTTTCGCGGTGATCTCGTCGAGCCCGCACTTGATCGCGGTGCTTTCCCCGACCCCGCGCGGATCGAACCCGACCGTGTCGAACCGCGCGGCGACCTTCGGCGACAGCGTCCAGCCGCTCTGCACCTCGCCCGCGCCCGCACCGCCCGGCCCGCCGGGATCCATGAGCACCGAACCGATCCGGTGCGCGGGATCGGTGGCCTTGCGCCGCGCGAGCGCGAGCTGAATCGTGCCGTCGCCGGGATGGTCCCAATCGAGCGGCACGGTGAGCTTGCCGCATTCGGCGCCCTGCCCGGTGGGACAAGGCTTCCAGTCGATCGCCGCGGACGCGGCGCTCGCTGGTGTCGCGGTGAACAACGCCGTCGCCGCGGTGACCGCGGTGGCGGCGACGGCCAGTTTCCTGCCCAGACCCAATGCCCTGCCCCTTCGGCGTGAACTGGAGACGTCAGAGCCCTCGATCTTGCCAGAAGGCGACGGGTGCCACTAGGGCGGGCTTAGCGTCCTTTGTGGACAGTTCGGGTGCTGGCGAGGTGAGCTGGGAAGGCAAGCGGAATCAGCCCATCGGACCTCGTTAGTGCTGGTGCTGCGGCGAAAAAGGCGGTCTTCAGCGCGCTGGAAGCCGAATCGCTCA
The DNA here is from genome assembly GCF_042647905.1 of Amycolatopsis halotolerans. NCBI lineage: Bacteria > Bacillati > Actinomycetota > Actinomycetes > Pseudonocardiales > Pseudonocardiaceae > Amycolatopsis > Amycolatopsis halotolerans. Next base: position 154,775 of record NZ_JBHRWI010000081.1, on the reverse strand, counting down.
GCGGGAAGAGGTTGTAGCCGGTCGAGACGAAATTCCAGACCTGATCGAGCGACCCGCTGAAATCGATCTCCTCGGTGCGCCACTGAACGGGAGCGAACCCGGCCGGGGCGAGGATTTCGTCCAGCCCGGCCTGATCCCGCGTGCGCGGGTCGCCGAGCCGGGGGATCCGCTGTTCCGCCGGGACATCGGCGAGGATTTCCCGCAACAGCTCGCCGAACAACGCGTACGCCCCGCCGCCGCTGATCCCGGCGCCGAGGACGAGCGAGAGTTGCCCGCCCGGCCGGAGCACGCGCGCCAGCTCCGCGGCGACCTGGTCGATGTCAGTCATCAGCATGAACGCCATGTGCGACACGCAGGAATCGAACGCGTGGTCCGCGAACGGCAGTTGCTGCGCCCGTCCCTCTGCCACCGTTGCCGAACGTTCCCTGGACAGCGCCAGATCGACGCTGGACACGTCGACCCCGATCGCCTGATGTCCCGCCGCGGCAAGCAGGTCAAGCAGGAATCCGTCGCCGCAAGCCAGATCGAGCACGCGACCCGGACCAGCGATCTCGTCGCGAAGAAGCTCGTAGCTCGACCGTCCGTCGGCGCTCCGTCCGCCGCCGAACGCGCGCGAGGTAACCGCCGGATGGCTTGCGTGGAAGGCACGAAAGAAGGTTTCTCGCACGGACCTGGTCACTCTCCCAACTTACGCACCGGCGCGAAATCCCGTCCGCTCTTTGTAGAATCGCCGGATGGCGGACGTGGTGCCCGATCGGCGCGAGGCCGAGGTCTGGTGTTCCTACCAGCGCGTGCAGCGGGCGCTCGGCAGCGCGCTCGACCGGCAGCTGGAGCGCGACGCCGGGATCTCCGGAGCCGACTACGCCCTCCTCGTCCCGCTCGTGAACGAACCGGACGGCGTGCTGCGCATGCGGGAGCTCGGCTCGACCGTCGAATGGGACCGCAGCCGGCTGTCGCACCACGTGAGCCGCATGTGCAAGCGCGGGCTGGTCGTGCGGGAGAACTGCACCGAGGACGCGCGCGGGGCCAACGTCCGGCTCACCGAAGCCGGGCGGGCGGCGGTCAAGGCGGCGCAGCGCCAGCACGGCGAACTCGTGCGCCGGTATTTCTTCGACCAGGTCAGCGGCCCCGAACTGGAGCTGCTCGGCCGCGTCTTCTCCCGGATGCTGACCCGCCTCGCCGAGGACTGACCGAGGCCGTCAGCGCTCCGTGCGGGCGCGGTAAGCGGTGCGCCGCAGTCTTGCCGCATCGCCTACCGATCCAGGGGAGCAGAGATGACCAGCAAGACCGTTCTCGTGTCCGGCGCCAGCGTCGCGGGTCCGTCCGCCGCCTACTGGCTGCACCGTTACGGCTATTCGGTGACCGTCGTCGAGGCCGCGCCGCAGCTGCGGCCGGGCGGGCAGGCCGTCGACTTCCGCGGCGAGCAGATGAAGCTCATCGAAGCGATGGGCCTGCTCGACGACCTGCGGGAACACGACACCGCGCTGCGCGAGCAGGTGCAGCTCGACCCGTCCGGACGGCCCGCCTTCACCCTGCCGAGCGGGTTCACCAACGGCGAGCTGGAAGTCCTCCGCGGCGACCTCGCCCGCATCCTCCACGACCACACCAAGGGCTACACCGAGTACGTTTTCGGCGACCGCGTCACCTCGCTCACCGAGACCGCCGACGGCGTCGACGTCACCTTCCGCCACGGTGCCCCGCGCCGGTTCGACCTGGTCGTCGGCGCGGACGGCATCCACTCCGGCGTGCGGACGGCGGCGTTCGGCCCGGAGGCGAAGTTCCGGACCGATCTCGGCTACCACGTCGCCGGCTTCACCGCGCCCAACCACCTCCGCCTCGACCACGAGGGCCTGCTCTACAACGAGCCCGGCCTCGGCGCGATCGTCACCAGCCACCTCGACCCGGCGACCGTCACTGTCGGCCTCTCCTTCCGCGGCGACCCGGACGGCTACGGCCGCCCCGACCTGGCCCGGCAGAAGGACATCGTCACCGAGGTCTTCGCCGGCGCCGGATGGGAGCTTCCGCAGCTGCTGACCGCCGTCGCCGACGCGCCCGACCTGTACTTCGACACCGTCGGCCAGATCAAGCTCGACAGCTGGTCGCGCGGCCGGGTAGTGCTGCTCGGCGACGCGGCCTGGTGCGCCGGGCCGGGCGGGTCCGGCACCGGCCTCGCGATGATGGGCGCGCAAATCCTTGCCGGGGAACTCGCTGCGGCCGGCAGCGACCACGTAACCGCGTTCGCCCGCTACGAGCAGCGGCTGCGCAAGGCCGCCCGTGTCGGACAGCGCAACGGTGCCGGTTCGGCCGACTTCCTGGTGCCGGCCACCGAGGAGAAGCTGCGCAAGCGCAACAAGATGTACCGCCAGCTGGCCGGTCCGATCGGCCGCCGCGTCTTCGCGTACATGGGCACCCGCGCGGCGAACGCGGTCAAATTCCGCGAATACCCCCAGCCTCGCGCGCACGCCTTGCCTTGACGTCAGCGACAAGGTTTAGCGTCGAAGACATGCGGATCGGCGAACTGGCACAACGGGCCGGGACCACCACGCGGGCCCTGCGCTTCTACGAGGCACAGGGCCTGCTCCCAGCGGCGCGCGCGGCGAACGGCTATCGCGAGTACGACGAGGACGACCTGCGGCTGGTCACCGAAATCCAGACCCTGCGCACGGTCGGGTTCAGCCTCGACGACACCCGCCCGTTCGTCGACTGCCTCCGCACCGGCCACGACGCGGGCGACGCGTGCCCGGCGTCCGTCGAGGTGTACCGGCGGAAGCTCGACGAGGTCGAGGCCTGCATGCGCGACCTCGCCGCGGTCCGCTCCGCCCTGCTCGACAAGCTCGCCGCTGCCGCCGCGCGCCCGGCCGACCCCTGCACTGCTGAATCCGAGGAGTCCTGATGACCACCGACGCCACCTTCGCCGCCGACGTCCTGGAACACGGCCAGCCCGTACTGGTCGACTTCACCGCCGACTGGTGCCCGCCGTGCCGGATGATCGCGCCGGTGCTCGCCGAGATCTCCGCGGAACGGCCCGGCCTCACCGTGCGCGAGCTCAATACCGACGAAAACCCCGAAACCATGCGCGCCTACCAGGTGATGGCGCTGCCGACGCTGATGCTGTTCCGCGACGGCGCCCCGGTGGCGTCGTTCGTCGGCGCCCGCCCGAAGGCGAAACTTCTCGCGGAATTGGACGATCTTCTGGGCTGAACCGGTGGATTTCCCGGTTTGTGCGGTGGTCTGGTGACGGAACAGGTACAAAGAGTGCACGACTTCGGGGAGCCGTGCCATGACTGCTTTCGTGCGCTCTTACCTGTTCCTTCGCCGCGCCATCGGATGGCTCGGGATCCTGCTGCCGATCGTCGTGATCGTCGGGAAGGAGCTGCTGGAAGGCGGTGGCCTGCTCGGCTCGCTGAGCGGCTATTACTACAGCGATCTCCGGAACGTCTTCGTCGGCACGTTGTGCGCGATCGGCGTCTTCCTGATCGCTTACCGCGGTTACGGCCGCCTCGACGACATCGCGGCGAACGTCGCGGCGATCGCCGGCATCGGTGTCGCGCTGTTCCCGACCCAGCCGGTCTCGCCGACCCCCACCCAGCACGCGATCGGCGTCGCGCACCTCGTGTTCGCCGCGATCTTCTTCCTCACCCTCGCGTTCTTCTGCCTCGTCCTGTTCACCAAGGACGACGGCGCGCCGACGAAGCGCAAACGTTCGCGCAACGCCGTCTACTGGACGTGCGGCATCGTGATGCTCGCGTGCCTGGTGCTGATCGTCCTCAACGGCCTGTTCTTCAGCGGCGCCACCGCAGCCCTGCATCCGACGCTCTGGCTGGAATCGCTCGCGGTGTTCGCGTTCGGTTTCGCGTGGCTGACGAAGGGCGAGACGCTGCTGGGCGACCAGCCGCAACCGCAGGCTCCGGCTCAGGCGAGCTTGGCGTAAGCCTCCGAAACCTGGGTGAGCCAGGCGACTTCGGCAGCGAACGTCTTCGCGTCGTGGTCGTCGAACGCGCCGTTGTCCTGGTTTTCCGCCGGGCTCACGCCGGACGTCTTCGCCTCCAGCGCCTGGCGGATCTTGCGTGCCTCGGCCACCGCCTGGTCTCCGTTCGGGGTGTCGGCGCGGTCCATGTACGGCCGCAGCGCGCGCCAGCCGTCGCGGATCTCGATCACGCGGCGATGCAGCCGGTAGTGCAAGTCGGACCAGCGCCGATCGGTGTCCCCCTCGGTCGGCGGTTCGAGCGCGATGCCCGGCGAGGATTCGTAGAGCGAATGCCACAGCGGGTAGAGCGCGCGATAAGAACGGTAATTGCGCTGCCACCGCGCGACCGACGACACGTGCTCGCCCCACGACGGCATGGTCAGCCCGAACGACACGATCACGATGCCCAGCGCGCTGAACACCGACGGCGCGATCGCCCACGTGCCGAGGTGCCAGCCGAGCGCCGGGCTCACGATGTTCACCGCGCGCGTGGCGCAGTAGAGGAACAGGATCACCGCGCCGACCGCTAGCGTCCGCAACGTCCGGCGCAGCCACACCCTCGACGTGCTTCGCGCGTACGGCAGGCACTGCAGGTAGATCGTCACGCACGGCACCGCCTGCGAGATGATGAACAGCAGCAGATAGGTGAGGATCACCGGGTCCTTGCTGCCCACGGCGAACGCGGTTCCCGGCGTGCCCGGCTTGTTGCCGATGGAGAACAGCACGGTCAGCACCACGAACAGCACCGCGCCGGAAACGATCCACGCGCGGATCTGGGAGCGGATCTCCGAGGGCGGATTGGCCCACAGCATCAGGAGGAGCTGCGCGCTGATGCAGTACGCGACCGCGGCCAGGTGCAAGATCAAGATCGCCAGATTCGGTATCCCGAACAGCGAGCCGATGCTGAGCGAGATCGCGCCGAGGGTGAACGTGACGCACTGCAGGATCAGCGTCGTCATCAGCACGATGTAGGCCGGGTCGCGCCACGAGCGGCGCATCGAGAAAAGCTTGTACAGCAAGGCCGCGTACGAGGAGACCGCCGACAAAGAGAACAGAATGATCTTCAGGGTGTTCACTCGCGCCCCCGGAATGCGGTCAGTGCCCGGTGGGCGGAACGGTGTGCGCGGCGACCTTGGCGGAATTGTTCACGATCGGCGACCATACACCACCGCACCGTGCTGAACTAGGGCCGGAAAACGGGTTCTGGCCTGGGCGAATTCCGAGTGGATCCCGGGTGACGGCGGCGTGGGCGGGACCGGTCCGCCGTGGCGGTCCGATGAACGGCGGGCGGCCGGTTCGTGAACGGCCGCAACGGGATGCGCTGGTGGTTAGGGTGTCGCCATGGGTCTTCAGGCGGTGATCGGGTACGGACCGGCGGGCGCGGCCACCGCGGCTTTGCTGGCTGAGCAAGGCAAGCGGGTACGGGTGATCGCCCGTTCGCCCCGAGAGAACGAACCGGGGCTGGAACACGTCGCGCTCGACGCCGCCGACCAGGCCGGGCTCGTCGAAGCGACCAAGGGCGCGACAGCGATCTACAGCTGTGCGAGCCCGCCTTATCATCGGTGGGCGACCGATTGGCCGCCGCTGCAGGACTCGATCTGCGCCGCGGCCGAAACGCACGGCGCGCTGCTGGTGTCGCTGGGGAATTTGTACGGCTACGGCCCGGTCGACGGTCCGCTCACTGAGAATCTGCCGCTCGCGGCCACCGGAACCAAGGGCCGGATCCGGGCTCTGCTGTCCGGGCAGGCGCACGCATTGCACGACGAGGGCCGCATCCGCGTGGTCGAGGTGCGCGCCTCCGATTTCTTCGGTCCAGGAGTGACCGACGGCGGCCATCTCGCCGCCCGCGTAGTGCCGAACGTGCTGCGAGGGCATAAGGTGCAGGTCCTCGGCGATCCGGACGCACCGCACAGTTGGACGTACATTCCCGATGTCGCGCGCACGCTGGTCGCGGCCGCGCGCGAAGAAAAGGCGTGGGGCCAGACGTGGCATGTGCCGACTGGTCCGCCGCGGTCCGCTCGGGTGATGGTCGCGCTGTTGTGCGAGGCGGCCGGAGTGGCTCCGGTGGCTGTGCAACGCCTTTCCCCGATGTTACTGAACGCGGGCGCTCTCGTTTCGCCGTTGTTGCGTGAGCTGCGGGAGGTGCGCTACCAGTTCGACCTCCCGTTCGTCCTCGATTCCCGTGCGGCACAGGACTTTTTCGATATTACTCCGACTCGCGAGAAAGATCAGGCCGCCGCGACTGTGGCCTGGTGGCGTGATCGCTTGGCTACCGTGAGTTGAGTTGTCTGTGCATTCCTCCGCACATTGCCCAATGCCCTTGAAAAACCGGGTAAGAACGGGCAATCTCGGTGTCGACTGGGTGGGAATCGGCACGAGGAAGTCATGCCATGGGGTCTGTAGCAGCTGGGTGGAAAGAATCCGAAAATAGCCAGGACATCGCCGTTGTCGGAATGGGATGCCGTTTTCCGGGAGCGCGCAACGTCAACGAGTACTGGGATCTGCTGAGCGAGCCCAAACCGCAGTTTCGGCGAGTGCCGGATTCGCGGTGGCGGCGCGAAGCGTTCTACAACGACGATTTCCGGGACAGCACCGCGGTCTACTCCGACCGCATGGCGCTGCTGGAGGACGTCGGCGACTTCGACGCGGGGCACTACAAGATCCCGCCGCGACGGGCCAAATCGCTCGACCCGCAGCACCGGCTGCTGGTCGACCTGACCCGCGAAGCGCTGCAGGACGCGGGATGGGAAGCGGGGGGCTTCGACCGCGACGACACGTCAGTGATCATGTCGCTCAGCGACAGCGGTTACCGCGACCTGAGCACGCTGCACCTGCGGCTGAAGCAATTGATCGGCGGCGAGTTCGGCCGGGCGGGCGATCCGGCGATGGCCGAGGCGGCGTCCGCGGTCAGCGGCCTGCACGCCACCGCGATGGCCGGGCTGCTGCTCAACATGGGGCCGAGTTCGATCAGCAACGTCTTCGACCTGCACGGCGAGAGCTACGCGCTCGACTCGGCCTGCTCCGGCGGGCTGACCGCGGTGGCGAACGCGGTGTTCGCGCTGCGGGCGGGCAGGTGCCGGATCGCCGTCGCCGGCGGCGCACAGCTGGTCTTGGCCCCGGACCTGTTCGTAGGCCTGTGCCGGATCGGCGCCATCTCGCGCACCGGCGAATGCCGCCCGTTCGACCGCCGGGCCGACGGTTTCGTGCTCGGCGAGGGGGCGGGCGTCCTGGTGCTGCGCCCGCTCGCGGACGCGCGAGCGGCGGGTGACCGGGTGTACGCGGTGATCCGCGGCGTCGGATTGTCCAATGACGGCACCGTCAAGGGCGGCATGATGCCGCAGGAATCCGGCCAGCTGCGAGCATTGCGGCGGGCCTACCGGGACGCGGGAGTCGACCCCGCGTCGGTCGGTTTCCTGGAGGCGCACGGCACCGCGACCGCGGTCGGCGACGACGTGGAAATCAGCGCGCTGACCGAGCTGCGCCAGGGCGCGGAAGAACCGGCGTATCTCGGCGCGGCGAAGTCAGTGGTCGGGCATTCCCTCGGCACCGCCGGAATCGCGGGTCTGATCAAGTCCATTTTGTCCGTCCACAAGGGACAAATTCTGCCGCAGCCGGATTTCGAGCAGGCGGACCATCTGCCGCTGCGGGACGCCGGGCTCCAGGTGGCCGGCCAGATCACCCCGTGGGACAGCGACGGCCCGCGCCGAGCCGGAGTGAGCGCGTTCGGCTTCGGCGGCTCGAACGTGCACGTGGTGATCGAGGAGGCGGCTCAGGAATCCCCGTCCGCCGAAACGCCGCGCCTGCTGCTGCTCACCGCCAGGGACCGCGCCGGGCTCGCTCGGCACGCCCGCGAGGTCGCTGACACGCTCAGCAGCGAGACTCCGCCGCTGGCCGCGGTAGCAGGCACTCTCGCCCGTCGAACGCTCTTCCCCGAGCGGCTCGCCGTAGCCGCCGACGATGTCGCCGATGCGATCGCCAAGCTCGTCGACGCGTCAGTTGCCCTGGAATCCGGGCAGAACGGCGAGCTGGCCCCCGGTGTGTTCGCTGGCGTGGTGTCGGCAGGGGAGGAGCCAATCGAGGACGGTCTGCCGCACGAGCTGGCTCAACGCGCGGTGACCGGCACCGGACTAAGACCGATCGCGAACGGCCTGCCGCACTGCACGCTGCCGCCAAGCCCGCTTAGCCCGCGCCGCCACTGGGTCGTCGACGACGCGAAGCTAGCCAAGGCGCAGACGTTGGAGCCGCTGGGCAGCACCGCCACGCCGGTCGAGGAGGCGGCGGAGACAACGTCCGCGCGGGACGTGCTGGCGGTCGTCCTCGAGGAAGTCGCACGGACGACAGCGTTCCCGGTCAACGAGTTGTACGCCGGGCAGTTGCTGGTCGACGACCTCGGTTTCGATTCACTGATGCTGACCGAACTGGAAGGCCGACTGCGCAAGCGTTTTCCCAGCTTGCCGCTGGAGATCGAACAGTCGGGCGTGCTGACGGTAGGTGCGGTAGCCGGAATGTTGGCTCCCGCAACGGCTTTGGTGCCCGCTGCTCCTTCACCGACCACCCCCGCGCCGGTGTGGGATCGAACGAGCGCGGCGATCGAAGAGTTCCCAGAGGCAGCGGCGATCGAAGCGCGGCTGAAGGAATTCGACGATCTAGGAGTGCCGAATCCCTACTTCCGCAAGCATCAGGGACGGATGGACGCCACAACGTCGGTGGCCGGCCGTGAGTATTTGTCCTTCTCCAGCTACAACTATCTAGGACTGGCCGGTCACCCAGCGGTGACCGCGGCGGTGCACGAGGCCGTCGACCGATACGGGACTTCGGTGTCCGGCAGCCGCTTGCTTGCTGGGGACCGCGACCTGTCGCGTGACCTGGAGACGGAGCTAGCCGCGTTCCTGGGCGTAGAGGACAGTCTGGTCCTGGTAAGCGGACACGCGACGAATGTCGGCGCGATCGGCCACCTGGTCGGCCCGGGCGACCTGATCGTGCACGATTCGCTGGCACACGACAGCATCCTGCAAGGCTGCGCCCTGTCCGGCGCTACGCGGCAACCGTTCCCGCACAACGACACAGCACGACTGGAGGACGTGCTGCGTCGATCGCGATCGCGGTTCCGGAGGGTGTTGATCGTCGTGGAAGGTGTCTACAGCATGGACGGCGATGTCGCCGATTTGCCTGCGCTGATTGACCTTAAGCGACGCTATGGAGCCTTGCTGATGGTCGATGAAGCGCACAGCATCGGCACCATGGGCCCGCGCGGAGCAGGAGTCGGCGACCATTTCGCGGTTGATCGCGCTGGCGTCGACCTTTGGATGGGAACCCTGTCGAAGTCACTGGCCGGTTGCGGAGGCTATCTAGCCGGATCAGCAAGGACGGTCCGCTGGCTGCGGTACTCGTTGCCAGGTTTTGTCTACAGCGTAGGAATCACTCCGGCCAACGCGGCGGCGTCCCTTGCCGCACTGAGGATCCTGCAGGAGGAACCAGAGAGATTGGCGCGACTGCGGGCTAATTCGAGGTTGTTCCTGGAGTTGGCCACAGCAGTCGGACTGCCGACCGGATCAGCCGGGGACACACCGATCGTGCCCTGCGTGGTAGGCGGTTCGGATGCCACATTGAGGCTAGCGACGGCATTGTACGAACGCGGCGTGGTAGTGGACCCAATCCTGCATCCAGCAGTGGAAGAGGAGCAAACCAGATTGCGATTCTTCATCACCAGCGAACACCGAGAAGACCAGTTGAGGTACGCGGTCGGAGTCGCAGGCGCAGAGCTGGCCGAATTGCGAGCCGCGCAAACCAATCCCTAAACCGGACCTAACGATCGGGGTGCCCGCGCAGCCAAGGACGGCTCGTCGTCGCCAGGCGACGAGCCGTCCCCTCAAAGAAGCGACCGCTCAATCCGATCCAGAGGCTTCTCCCCAACCTCGGGAACCCCCGCAACCGGCTTGACCGGAGCACCCATCCGCTCGGAAAGCAGAAACGCGATGATCTCCGCCTCCTGCTCCTGCGCGTCATCGTAAGTAGCGCGCATCAACATATCCCGAACAATGTCCGGATCAAGATTGGGAAAAAGCGATCGGGCACTCTCGTCGTCCAACAGACCAGAACCGCGATGACAGCAGATGATGTGACCCAGCTCGTGCAAGATGATGTGCTCCTGGTGCGCCCCGGTGGTGTTGGCGTCGAAGAAGATCAGGTCCTCGCCCCGTGCGGCTACCCACATGCCGCACGGGTGCGAAGCCGGCATCGGGAGCGGCACGAGGGTGATCGGCCGTTCGCGGATCTCGCCGAGGCGCGCGCAGAGAGCGGCCAGGTCGTATTTCGGCGGAAGGCCGAGTTCGGCGATCCGCCGGGCGCCTTCGTCGCGCATCCGCCGCAGCTGCTCGCGCCGCTGCGGGGCTTCGGACGGGGTGCCGGTCACCGTGCCGCTTCGTCCGTGACCGGGGGCAGCCCCTGCATCTTGCGGTACTGGTCCATGATCGTGGTGATCGCCTGGAGGTTTTCCTCGCGCATGCCCGCCGCGCGCATCGCGACCGCCCGGACGCCCGCCTGGCGCATCGCCTCCACCGCGGCCAGCTCGGACAAGACCGACCCGGCGACCTCGTCGTCGAAGAAGTACGCGACGGACACCCCGAAGAATTTCGCCAGTGCGGCCAGCAGCTCCTGAGAAGGGTTGGTCCGTTTGCCGGTGCGCAGCTGAGACAAGTACACCGCGCCGACCTTCAGCTCCGGCGAGGCCCGCTTCAGTTCGGCTGCCACCTCGGCGTTCGTCCAGTGCCTTCCCTGCGGGCGCACCGTGCGGAACAGGTCGTCGAGTCTGGAGGCCAGGGTGGGCCGGGCATCCGCCGGCTGAATGTCTTCGGACATGCTGCTACGCCCCTCCAGTTGCAGCTGATTGCTCTCAGCTAAGGCGACTATCTCAGATTAGCTCACAGTTGACAATCGCCGGAGGGCTCCACAAGACTGTGCCTCGACGAGATAGCTGGTGGCTAACTCGCCACATCCGGGCAAGAGCGGCAGGCGTAGTACCGGCCCGGGGCGACGCTGGGGGTGTCGCCCCGCTCGGTCCGCCGAGCCGGGCCCGGAGGCAGTGGAACGCGACAGCGGACTGCCTCCGGGCCCAGCGAACTACGCCCGACCGTGCATCCATCGGGGTTGCGAATGTGGCCCGCCCGACTGCCGAGCGCGGTGCTGGCCGAGCAATCGCCGGGCCGCTTCCTGCTCGCGGACCTGGCGAACTTGGTCCGTTCGGTAGCGGATGACTTGCCGACGCGCTAGCCAGCAGCGACCGCGCAGGGCTGCTTCCGGTCCGCGCGATTCACGCTGGAGCGATGGCCCGGCGTGCCGATGGTCGAGCTGCCCAGAACGTTCCGTCGAGCACCGCTTCCGGCTTCGTGAACCGCACCCGTCCGCCGGAGGTCTTGCCAGGTTGCGCGGAGCGCTCCGGCAAGCCCCGCGGCCACCCTGCCCGCGAAGACGCGAGCGAGCCGGTCGCGGATTCGCGAACCGCATCCATCCATCGGAGGTCTTGCCAGGTCGTTCTGCTCAGGCAAGCGCAGTCCGCGAACGTGTCAGCGAACCGCTAACCGCATCCATCCGCCGGGGCACTTGCCAAGCCGCGCGGAACGCTCCGGCAAGCCCCGCGACCACCCAGCCCGCGAAAACCTCAGCGAACCGCTTCCGGCCCAGCGAACTGCGCCCACTCGGCAGCCCACCGCGCCGCGCGCCGATGGTCCAGCACTCGCCGCGCCACCCAGAACGCTCCGCCCAGCGCCGCGACCGCGCACAGCCAGCAGAAGGCCGCCACGAGCACGCCATTGGTGACCGCGTCCGCGTGCGTCAGCGGGGCGGTCGTCTGCTTGCCGGTGTCGTCGAGCCAGATGTCGGTGGTCGAACCCTCGGTCGCGGAAGCACTGGGCACCGTGATGATCCCGGTCCGCTGCACGCTGTTCGGCGGCTTCCAGACCGCGTTCACGCGCGCGGTGTTCGCGATCGGCGCGCTGTCGCCGACGGAAGCGGCCGGCTGCGCGGCGGTCGTGAGCACCGTGGCGGTGACCTGGTGCCGCGACTGCAGCTGCGCGTCCGACGCGGCGGTCTCGGCGGTGATGTCCGCGCTGCCGATCGTCATCGCGAACGGAATCGCGATGAGCGCCAGCAACGTGACGATCCCGGCGAACACGCCTTCGATCCGGTCCGACCGTCGCACGAGCGGGTTGCGCACGGCGCCGAGCCGTCGGAGCAATCGTTTGCCAGGGTGTGGTGGTCTGCCTGCCCGAGTCCTGTTCCGCATGGCTCCCATGGTCCTCTTTCGCGCGCGCGAGCGCTGTGTCCCGCACAACGTTTTTCACGTTTTTCCTGGGGATCCGGTGTGTTCCTGCTTACCTCCAGGGCAGGGGTTTACCCGTGTGGGTGACGACGAGCGGAGGGTGGGGCGGCGACGAGTGGTCCAGGCCAATGTCCGGCCGCGGCCGGGTGGCCCAGAGCATGTTGCCTGGATTGATCTTTCGCCGCGCTCGCCCGCGAATGGGTTGCCGCGCAGGCGGTTCCTTGCCGTCAACGTACGGTGGATCGTCCGATTCGCACGGTTCACGTTGACGGGCAAGCGATCCTGTGCCATCGCCGACGGGCGGCTGTGTGCCGGATGTTCGCGAGGAGGCAACCTCGGGTTTCCCTCGCGGACGGCTCGGGCAGGCTTGCTCGCCCGAGCCGTCGCGAAATACCTTGCCGCTGTTCATCCCGGAATCAGGCATTGCCGGTCACAAACCGAGGAGCAATCCCGATATCCGGGAACCATTCAGTCGACCAGTCGAATCGTGGCGGTCGGGCTGTGTGAACGCCGCCGGGTGATCCCGTGTTCGGCGACGATTCCGAGTTGGATGCTGCGATCGGCGGGCGCCCAGTAGCCCGTGCGCACGAAATAACCGTCCATTGTGCAGAGCCGGTTCGCGCTCTTGCGGGAACTGATCGTCTCCCAGCCCCATTGCCGTCCGGTCTCCTCGACGCCGTTGCGCCGCACGTGCAGCCGCGGGTTCCCGATCTCCCGGCAGTACGCGCTGCCGTCCGCGATGTACAGCACGCCGTCGACCTTGTAGAACCTCTTGCCGTCCAACAGGCTCACCTGGCCGGACAGGGTGAAGTGCACCCTGCCGCCATTGGCCCCGTCCATCGTCCAGTCGAGACAGAATTCCTTCGTCGGAACTTCGAGTGACTGGGTCATGGCCGTGTCTCCTTTGCTCGCATGTCGGAGCGTCCAGGAAAATATAAGGAAGAAACGGGTGTCCGGCAGGTATCGGGAACCGTTTTCACCCAAAGAGGCCCAGCGAACACGCATCGTGGTCAACGCCCGATTAATCGGTGGAATTACCGCCGATGGGGTATAGCGGATACGATAAGTGAATTCGTCTTGCCCGAAACCGGTGGCCGTCCGGCGGTCCCGGGGCCCGCGGACCGCGCGGGCCGTGTCGGCAGCGTGACATCTCCCATGACGCTTGTCATAGCCGAAGCCGTGTGCCACCCTCGGGTTATGACGACTGTCATGACCGCCGTGCGACCGGCCACCGCCGGTTCCGCGGCCGATCTCGTCCGCGCCTGCTCGCCGGAATCGCTGAGCCGCCGGTTCACCCTCGGCGGCCCGATCGACCCGGAGACGGTCCTGTCCCGGTACCGGCGTTTCCTCCTCGCCGGCACCCCGCTCATCGCCGAGGTTTCCGGCGCGCCCGCCGGGCTGCTGAACGCGGTTCCGGAGGACGGCCGCCGCGTCGAGCTGGGCCTTCTCGTCGCCGACGGGTGGCAGCGGCGGGGCATCGGCCGCGGCCTGGTCAGGCTGGCCGCCGAGCAGTGGCGGGACTGGACGCTGCACGCCACTGTGCAGGAGGGCAACGTCGCCGCGGAAGGACTGCTCCGGGCGTGCGGGTTCCGCTTCGCCCCGGGGTACGGCGGCGAGAACGAGTACGAGCTGACGGTCACGGAGGAGACGCTCGATGACGGAACGGCCGGCGCGCGACCGGATGGTCTTCAGCGCTGCGCAGTTGCTGCGTACGCAAGGTCTGAGCGGCACCGGTATGCGCGAGGTGGTAGCGCATGCCGAGGCACCACGGGGGTCACTGCAGCACTACTTCCCGGGCGGTAAGGAACAGCTGTTCGGCGAAGCGATCGACTGGGCTGGCCGCTACGCCGCGCGTCGCGTGACGCGCGCGATGGACTCCCTGACGGACCCGACGCCGTCGGCGCTCTTCGCCGCGGTTGTCGAGTACTGGCGCGCGGAGTTCGTCGAGATCGGCTACGACTACGGCTGTCCGTTAGTCGCCACAGTCACCGACACGGCAGCATCGAGCGAACCGTTGCGCGAGCGTGCGAACGACGCCTTCGTGCAGTGGCGGAAGCCCATCGTGTCCGCGCTGGAGCAGATGGGCGTACCGGCTGCCCGCGCTGCTTCGTTGGCAGTGTTGATGATCAGTGCGCTTGAAGGGGCCTTGGTGTTGGCGCGCGTGGAGCACGCGGTGGCGGCGCTCGACACCGTCGTCGAGGAACTAGGTCCAGTTCTCGATGCCGCGGTGGACAAGCGCCGCCGTCGCTAGCGCCGGTCGAGCTTCGCGCGCAACGTGGCGACAGTAGCCGGGTCGTGCAGCAGTTCGGCGAAGTGCTTGGACTCCGACTCCATTCGCTCCTCGACGCTCAGGTCAGTGCGGTCATGCAACAGTGCGCGTGTCGCCGTCACCGCGCGCACCGATCGGGTGGCGAGCGTTGCGACGCGTTCCTCGACGCGCTTGCTGAGCGCTGTCACATCAGGGAGCACTTCGTTGACCAACCCGAGTTGCGCCGCCTCGACCGCAGGCAGCCGTTCTCCGAACAGCAGTAGCTCCGTCGCGCGCTGTGGACCGACTCGGCGCGGCAGCGCGTAACTGCTGCCGAACTCCGGCACCAGTCCCAACGGCACGAACGGGAACTGCAGGTAGCTGCGTTCGGTGGCGTAGACGAGGTCGCAGTGCAGCAGCAGGGTCGCGCCGATGCCGACAGCCGGACCGTCAACCGATGCGACCACTACCGCCTGCGTCGCGAGCAATGCCTCCTGAAAGACCCGCGCGGGCGTCTTCGTGCTGTCTCCTGCTTCGTGGGCAAGGAAGTCGCCGAGGTCGTTACCCGCCGTGAACGCACCGCCAGCTCCGCTCAGTACGGCGATAGGCGTGCGGACAGCGTCGAAGGCGTCGGCGAGGGCGACGTACATCGCCTTCGTGAGCGCGTTCCGCTTCTCCGGCCGATTGATGGTGACGGTGGTGACCTGTCCGTCGACAGTCGTCTCGATGCTCATTCACAGCTCCGCAACAGCAGCGAGCAGCAGATCGACTTCCGCTGCAGTCGTGTACGGCGCGATGCCAGCGCGTACGGCACCAGCGTCGCCGAGACCGAGATGCCGTGCGCACTCGATGGCGTAGAACGTCGAAGCAGGCGCGTTGATCCCGCGCGCTCCGAGACACTCGTACACAGCCTGCGGCGGCAGGCCGGTGACTGAGAACAACACTGTCGGCGTACGGCGGCGCGTCGGTGAGCCGTAACGGACGACGCGCGGCAGCGCAGCCAGACCGTCTTCCAACCGCTGCAGCAGTGCGTCTTCGTGGGCTTCGAGCGCTGTAAGCGACGTACGCAAACGCTCGCGACGGCTGCCTTCGCTCGGCACGAGCCCAGCGAGGAAGTCGATGGCCGCGGTAGTGCCTGCGAGGAGTTCGTACGGCAACGTACCCAGCTCGAAACGCTCCGGAACAGCGTTGCTCGACGGCAGCAGCTTGTCCGGCTGCAGTGTCTCCAGAAGATCGGGCGCGGCGGCGAGAAGACCGAGGTGCGGGCCGAGGAACTTGTACGGCGAGCAGGCGTAGAAGTCAGCGCCCAGTGCGGCGATGTCGACCGGCGAGTGCGGCGTCAGATGCACGCCGTCCACATAGCTCAGCGCGCCTGCTTCGCGCACCGCGTCGGTAATCGCCGAGATGTCCGGACGTGTGCCGAGCAGGTTCGACGCCGCCGTGACCGCGACCAGTCGCGTCCGGTCAGTGAGCAGCTCGGTAATCGCTGACGTCGGCAGCTCGCCGGTCTCCGGATCGAAGTCGGCCCAGCGAACAGTCGCGCCGCGCGCTTCGGCGGCCTGCACCCACGGCCGGACGTTGGCGTCGTGGTCCAGCCGGGTGACCACGATCTCGTCGCCAGGGCCCCAGTTCTTCGCGAGCGTGCGGGAGAAGTCGTAGGTCACCTGGGTCATGCTGCGCCCGAACACGACGCCTTCCGGCCGTGCGCCGAGCAGGTCAGCGACGGCCTGGCGGGCTTCGCGCACGACGCCGTCCGCACGGCGCTCCGCCGCTGTGACGGTGCCGCGGTTCGCGATAGCGGCGCAGAGGGTCGAGGACACTGCTTCGCCGACCACGTCCGGTACCTGGGAGCCGCCAGGTCCGTCGAAGTGGGCAGCGCCGCTCTCGAGCGCGGGGAAGTGCTTGCGGATCGCGTTCACGTCGTAGGCCACGGCTGCCAGCTTGCCTGATCCCCGGGCGAGTGTCGTGCTCCGCGCGGGTGCGATCATGCCGCTGTCCCGTTGCCCTTGGAGAGGGGTCCGCCGGTGCTCGCCGAAGAGGTCGAAAAACTGCTCGCCCAGCCGTTGCCGTGGCCGATCGTGCAGGCAGGAGACCCAGTGCTGCGCGCAGCGGCCCGTCCGTACGACGGCGAGCTGAGCGACGGGATATTCTCCGCGTTGATCGAGGGCATGAAGGAGACCATGCACGCCGCACCCGGCGTCGGCCTCGCTGCGCCGCAGATCGGCCTGTCGGTGCGGATCGCTGTTGTCGAAGACGGTGCCCGCGAACGTCCAGGTGTCGCCGAATCCACCCTCGCCACCCGCGGGATCGCCCCGCTGCCGTTCCGCGTGCTGGTGAACCCCACGTACACCCGAGTGGGCGACGAAACCGCCGCGTTCTTCGAAGGCTGCCTCAGCGTGCGCGGCTGGCAGGCCGTCGTCGCCCGAGCCCTGCGGATCCGCCTTCGCGGCAGCGACGAAACCGGTGCGGCCCTGGACGAGGAATTGTCCGGCTGGCCAGCACGAATCGTCCAACACGAGACCGATCACCTGCACGGAATCCTGTATCTGGACCGAGCCGAGTTGCGCTCGCTGTCCACTCACGAAGCCGTCGCCCGTCGCTGGACCCAGCCGACCCCCGCCGATGCCGCCCGCGAACTGGGCTTCGACCTTCCCTGATTTCTTCGGCACCGTTTTTGTCGGTGCCCGCTGATACGTTCCTCCGCAGTTGCCCCGGCCGGGGCTCGCTACTGGGGAGGAACCTCGTGAACTCGTTGCAAGACAAGGCAAATCTCTTCCGCGAACTGCACGCCGCGGACGTCCTCGTGCTGCCGAACGCCTGGGACGCGGGCAGCGCGGTCGCCATCGAACGCGCCGGCGCCCCAGCGATCGCCACCACCAGCGGAGGCGTCTCCTGGGCCCTGGCAAGAGGCGACGGCCAACACCTCTCCCGCGCCGAGATGCTGTCGGTCATCGCGCAAATCGCCGCAGCCGTAGAAGTCCCGGTGACTGCCGACGTAGAAGGCGGCTATGGCCTAGCCCCCTCCGCCGTCGCGGAAACCGTGACCGGTGTAGTCGAGGCCGGAGCGGTAGGCGTGAACCTGGAAGACTCCCGCGCTGGAACCCTGACCCTCTTCACCCCAGACGAACAGGCAGAACGCTTCACCGCAGCCCGAGCCGCCGCGGCGACGGCCGGCCTCTCGGAGCTGTGGATCAACGCGCGGACGGATGTGTACCTGTTCGGAATCGGCGAACCCGCCGGCCGCTTCGACGATGTCCTGACCCGAGCCCGCGTCTACGCCGACGCCGGAGCGGACAGCATCTTCGTCCCCGGCCTGGTGGACGTCGAAGTCTTGGCAGAACTGGCGAAGTCCTCGCCGATTCCCGTGAGCGCCATGGCCGGACCGGGCGCACCCCCGGTGTCCGACCTCGCTGCGGCCGGAGTGCGCCGGGTGAGCGTGGGAACGTCGATCGCCCAGGCGGCTTACTCGCTTGCCCACCACGCAGCGGCCGAGGTGCTGAAGCAGGGGACTTACGGGGAGGTGACTGGTGCACTGGACTTCGGAACGGTGAACGGCTGGTTCAACTGAACCCGGCCACGGTTTGGTCGGAACCGCTTGGCGCTGACTCTTGTTGCGAGTCTTGCTGCGGCGGCCCACATCGGCTCGACCCTTGCTGGGTGGGCCGAGTCCCGGTCACGGCTGGTCCCGGGATGGCTGAGCCGAGCCGAGCCGCTCGGGCCTGGCCCCGATCGGAGTTGGGCGATGCCCGGCGTGGTCTGAGTTGGCGCAGTTCAGGCTGAGCCGAGTCGGTCTGCTCGCCAAACCCCGTTCGGAGCCGAGCAGCTCATCCACCCAGCCCAGCTCCGAGCGGAATCAGGTCACCTGGCCCGGCCGGAGTCGGCGCAACCAGCCCGGCGAGTCAGCCCAGGGAGCCTGCCCCGGCGTGCGCTAATCCGTCCAGCCCAAGCCAAGTCGCTCCAATCCACCCGGCCCGACCTGAGCCAGCCAGCCGAGCCCGAAACAAAGCCCGCGCCGCAACCCTGCCGCCCGACCCGCAACCCTGCCGCCCGATCCGACCTCGACTCACCCCGCAACCAACCGCCCGCCCCGCTCCAATTCCAGCAACCTC
Organism: Amycolatopsis halotolerans; assembly: GCF_042647905.1. Taxonomy (NCBI): domain Bacteria; kingdom Bacillati; phylum Actinomycetota; class Actinomycetes; order Pseudonocardiales; family Pseudonocardiaceae; genus Amycolatopsis; species Amycolatopsis halotolerans. The sequence continues at coordinate 136,134 of NZ_JBHRWI010000081.1, read as the reverse complement.
CGCTTGCATTCCACCCCAGCCGCGTAGCCGGTCAGCGATCCGTCGCTGCCCAGCACCCGGTGGCACGGCACCACGATGCCGATGGGGTTCCGGCCGTTCGCCAGGCCGACCGCACGGGACGCCGTCGGGCGGCCGATCGATTCTGCCAGCTCTCGGTAGGTCGTCGTCTCGCCGTACGGGATCCGCAGAAGCGCCCGCCACACCGTCTCTTGGAAAGGAGTGCCACTGAAAGCTAACGGAAGTTCGAACTCGACCCGGTCACCGGCGAAGTACTCGTGCAGCTGACGCGTCGCCGCGCCGAACGGGCGGTCGTCCCGGTCGCCGAAGGCGGCGCGTGGCGGGCGGTACTGCTCGTCGCCGATGTACAAGCCGGCGAGGCCGCCGTCGCGGGCCATGAGGGTCAGCGGGCCTTCGGGACTGTCGATGACGGTGTGCACCACAGTCATGCCGACACCGCGGGAATCCGGTTGATCGGGTGGTCACCGGTCGCCCAGAGGTGCTGGACCGCGTACGCGCGCCACGGCTGCCACCGGCTGGCGTGTGCGATCAACGCGCCTGGACTCGTTGGCAGGCCTAGGGTTTCGGCGGCGATCTTCACGCCCAAGTCGGTCGCGACGAAGGCGTCCGGATCGCCGAGGGCGCGCATGGCGATGCTCTCCACCGTCCACGGGCCGAAACCCGGCAGCGCGGCCAACTGTGCGCGGGCGTGGACCCAATCACCGCCTGCGGTCAGGTCGACGTCGCCGGAGACCAGAGCCGACACCAGACCCAGCAGGGTCGCGCGGCGCGACTTCGGCATCGCCAGCGTTTCCGGGTCCAGGTCGGCCAGCGACTCGGGCGACGGGAACAGGTGCGTCAGGCCGCCTTCCCGGTCCTCGATCGGGGTGCCGTGCGCCAGGACCAGGCGCGCTGCGTGGGTACGGGCGGCTGCGGTCGAGACCTGCTGACCGAGGACAGCCCGCACGGCGAACTCGGCCGAGTCGGTCGTGCGCGGGACGCGCCTGCCTGGAGCGGCGGCGACCAGGGGAGCGAGGGTCGGGTCTGCGGCGAGTTGCTCGTCGACCGCGACGGGGTCGGCGTCCAGGTCCAGCAGCCAGCGGCAGCGGCTGATCGCGGCGGCCAGGTCGCGCAGGTCGGTGAGGCTCAGGCGGCACGCGACGTGGTCCGGCTCCGGGCGGAGCGACACGACGCCGTGGCCGTGCGGGAGTCGGAGCGTGCGGCGGTAAGCGCCGTCGTGCCATTCCTCGACGCCCGGGACCGCGGTGGCGATCAGGTGCCCGAACAGGTTGTCCGGGCACAGCGGACGGCGGAACGGGAGCCGCAGCGACAGCACGCCCGGCGACTTGGTCCGCTTGCCGCCGCGTACGCGGGAGCGCAGTTCGCTCGGTGTCAGCGCGAAGACGGCCCGCACGGTTTCGTTGAACGTCCGGATGCTGGAGAACCCCGCGGCGTGCGCGATATCGCTCATCGGCATCGTGGTGGTTTCGATCAGCAGCCGGGCGGTCTCGGCGCGCTGGGCCCGGGCGAGCGCGAGCGGTCCCGCGCCGAGTTCGGCCCGCACCTGGCGTTCGATCTGCCGCACGCTGTATCCGAGCCGCGCGGCGAGCCCCTGCACGCCTTCCCGGTCGACGACCCCGTCGCCGATCAGGCGCATCGCGCGAGCGACGACGTCGGCGCGTTCGTTCCACAGCGGAGAACCGGGCGAAGCGTCGGGCCGGCAGCGTTTGCAGGCGCGGAATCCGGCGGCCTGCGCGGCGGCCGCGCTCGGGTAGAAGCGCATGTTCTCGACCTTGGGCGGCACCACCGGACAGCTCGGCCGGCAGTAGATCCGCGTGGTCAGCACCGCGGTGAAAAACCACCCGTCGAACCGGTCGTCCTTCGACTGCACCGCGCGGATACAGCGTTCAGTGTCCTCGTACACGCCGACCAGTCTGCCCCGCCGCACGCACGAAACCTCGCGAAAAAACGACATCACCCTGGCGGGGCAACCGGCTCCCGGACCGCGGCTCGCGTGTCGACGACGGACAACCGGCACACCAGCCCGGTCAGGCCCCGATGTCCCCGAGTGAAGACCATGAACACCAGATGCGCCAGCAGCCACAGCGACGTCCACCCGGAGTCCAAGCCGACCAGAATGAAATAACCGCCCGAACCGATCAGGAACCGGAGGATCGACTGCAGCACCGACGGCGGCCGTCCGTCCGCGCGCACCACAGTCAGCATGACCGCGCGCTGACCAGGCGTCGCGCCGTTGCCCATCAGCGGCACGATCAGCAGCAGAACCCCAGTGGGCACCCACCGGCCAAGGACGTCGTCGATCAGCGTGTTGTTCTGCAGCGTCCCCTTCGTGACGTACTGCACCGCGAGCGCGATCATGCTCAGCACGACGCCCACCAGCGTGACCGAGATCAGATCGAGCACCATGCCCAGCAGCCGCCGCCGGGCGAGGACCGGACGCGGTTCGTCGGCCGGACGCAGCCGTCCGGAACGGCGCAGCACAGGAGCGAGAAGCGCGCCGATCCCCGCGCCGACGGTGTTCGACAGCAGGTCGCCGGTGTCGAACAGCCGGTAGGGGCACTCCATCAGGAACCACACGCCGGTCAGCTGGGTCGTCTCGATGGCGAGCGACACGAAGAACCCGCTGACGATCGCGAACCCGATGCTCCGCCCGAACAACCGCCGCAGGAACACGCCCCACGGCACGAAGAACGCGACGTTGAACAACACCTGCCGCAGCGCTGGATTATCCAGCAGTCCGGTGTTGAACTGCTTCATGTCTTCGAGGAACTGAAGCGGATTCCACACCGGATGCCGCAGCGATTCGTGCGCCGCGCAGTACGCCGCGTTGACGTCAGGCAGCGGCAGCAGCGTGTAGGTGACCAGCGCGAAGCAGTACACGAGGAAGGCCGGCGCGGCGATCGCGCGCAGCAGCCCGAGCTCGCCGCGTTTGCGATAGCTGACCGCCACGTACGGCACCACCAAAACGAACGCCAGCCCGAATCCGGCGAACACGGCGATCAGCGTGGGACCGCTCCACTGAGTCATCGTTCCTCCACCCGGCGTGAGCGCACAGGCTAGCGGGCGGCAGTAACCTGGGCACGCGGAAGGAGGAGCAGTGGACGACGACATCGAAGACAACGCCGACACCGGCGTGCTGGATCCCGAAGACACCTTGGAGGACAGCGACCCGTACGACGAGGGGTATTCGCCTCCGGAACGTCCGCTCGCGACCCGCGACTGGGGCACCACCGCCGCCGAAGAAGCCACCGGGGAAAGCTGGGCAGGCCGGCTGGCCCGCGAACTCCCGGAGATCCGGGCCACCGAAGGCGACGGCCTCGGCGATACTGACGACACCGATGGCGAACTGGTCGACGACGAGGTCGGCGACTTCCGCGCGGGCCGTCTGGTCGCCTCCAACGCAGGCTTCGGCCCCGACACCGAGGCTGAGCTGTATGCCTCGGACATCGGGATCGACGGCGGCGCGGCATCGGCCGAGGAGGCCGCCGTGCACGTCGTCAACCCGCGGGATCTGTGACCCCTTCGCGGGGGTGCATTTTGTAAGCCAGCCGGGATTCGCTGAATCAGCGGCCGGGAGTGCGGCGTGTGACTAGTCCGCCGGATCCCCGATCCAGACCGACGCCGGAAGCACATACGGCCGCAGCAGCTTGACCAGCTCCGCGTCCCCGTCGCCGTGCAGGGTTTCCTCGGTCAGCCGCCGGGCGACTCCGGCCAGGAAATCGGCGATCTGGACCCGCGGTTCGGACTTCGAGTCGACGAACTGCCATCGCGGCGCCGGATCGAGCAGTTGGGCAAGCCGCGCCTGGGTGAGGGACGGCTGCTCGTCATGGATGACGTTTTCCGGCCGCCAGAACGCGATCGTGTCGGCGAGGGCGGGCATCAACGGATCGAGCGGCGGGACGAGGCCCGGGGTGGCGAGGAGTTCGTCGCGTAGGGCGGTCACATGCGGGCGGGCCGCGACCAGATCGCCGAGGACGTCCGTCTGGGCGAAGAATTCGTCGGGACTGGTCGCGGGGAGGCGGCGGTTCGAGGTGCGCAACAGTCCGGTGAACGAGCGCAGGAATTCGGTCCAGCGGCGAGGGCCGTGGAGCCGCGGACCGTCTCGGTGCAGGGCACGGGCGCGGACGTCCGGACGGTGTCGCAGGCATTCCGGGTAAGGGGTCTGGTCAACGAGCAGGTCGACGATTTTGCCCGCGAGGAACAACGCCTTGTCGACGAGCAGCACGCTGGCGACGTCGGCGAGGGGTTCGGTGAGCAGCCACTCCAGAGCGGCGCGGTTTTTGGCGCGCAGGAGGTGGTTGGCTTTGTACTCGAGGGCGGGGGAACCGATGAGTTCCCGCAGCCGCGCAACGCATTCAGCGGCGTCCGCGGGTTCCAGCCGGACGGCGGCGTGCGCGAATACCGCGGTGTTCGCGCCGATCAGATTCACGCCCTCCGAACCGGATTCGTCGCACGCGATCGTCTGCGGCCGCACGAGGTCAGATCCTGCCAGGTCGTCGAGGCGAGGGCGACCCCATTTCCCCAGGGGACCCCTGAGGTGGATTCCCGGATGTGCTGACGGTCCCGGACGATTCACCATGATGGGGACGGAGGGAGCCGGTCATGGTGCTCGTCGAGGAGGACGTACACGCACTGGACGACGTCCGGCGCGGGCTGGTGGTGGTCCACAACGGATTCGCCGGGGCCGCGGAATGCTACCTGTGGTCGGTCGGCGGGCGGGTGCCGCTGTGGGAAACGCAGGCGATGGACCGCCTGCGCCGCAGGGGCCTGGTGAGAATCGCCCGCCGCAGGGGAGCTCCGGCGAGCCCGGTGGTGCTGACCGACCTCGGTGCGGCTGCCGCTTGAGTCCTTTGTGGATAGTGGGGTGCTTGCGCGGCGAGGTCGGAAGCAACGGACTCGGTGGCCCGCGATTCGTGTCGAGCCGTCGTGCCGGAGGGACCGTCCGTTCGCTCCCGGCCAACGCATTGTGCGAGGCGGGGTGCCAGTTCGGCGGATGTCTGCTGACGTGATGGCTGGTCGCGGCCTCCCGCCGCCGGAGATTCTGTGCGATGACAGGCCTGCTTCTGCGGAAGTATGCTCCGCCGCGAGGCGTTGACCGCCGCGACCGCCGCGACCGCCGCGACCGCCGCGAGGCGTTGACCAGGGTGATGGCTGCGAGTGCCGAACATCCTTGGACGTTGCAGCACCGCTTCGGCCGCGAAGGTGCGACAGCGTGGCGTCGGTGAGAGTCGTCGCCACTCGCCACCGGCGTCCCGTCGACACCGGATGGCCGGGAGCGAAACGGCCCAGGGTGCCCCGGAGCCGCCGGGAGGGCGGTGTGCGCAGCGCTCCCGGCGGCTCCAGGGCGGTCGGGCGGCCGGGACGGTGATCCCAGTGCACGGCACCGGCGTGCGCCGACCTGGTGAGCAAGCCTTCCGGCTGGATCAATTTCGAACTTAGCCCAGGTCCGGGGCCCGCAGGCGGTGCGTTCCCCGATCGTGTCGGCGGAACCACGCGGGTGGGCGGGTATCGATCGGGGAAGCGGCGCTCAGCGCGGGAAGACGTCGGGGCGGGAGCGGGGCCAGGCCGGGGAGCTGCACTGATCGGGGAAGCGGCACCGAGGGCGCTCGGTGCGACGCGGTGCCCAGAGCGGTAGGCGCGGAGATGGGAAGCCGTGTTGATCAGGCGGCCGCGAAGCCATGCTGCGAGCGAAGCAGCGCCCAGCACCGAAGAAACAAAAAGAAGCGAACACCACCAGAAAAGGACCGCCACCGGGTAGGAAGCAACACAGCGCCAGCGCGCGACAATCGGCCTCGGTCGGGAGGATGATCGGGGCATGGCCGGGTTCAGGGCTCGTCATCGGCGGGCGGTTGCGGACGAGGCGCTGGTCCGCGCGCTTTTCGAGGAGCACGGCCGCGCGATGCTCGCCTACGCCACCCGGCTGCTCGGCGATCGCGCGGCGGCGGAGGATGTGGTGCAGGAGGCGCTCGTCCGTGCGTGGCGCAGTCCGGACAGTCTGGTCAACGGGCGCGGGTCGGTGCGCGGCTGGTTGCTGACTGTGGTGCGGAACCTCGTGATCGACCGGTTCCGGGCCAAGGAGGCGCGGCCGCAGGAGGTGGCCGAGTCTCCGGCTAGCGGGCCGGTCGAGCGGGATCACGCGGATCAGGTCGTCGACTCGATGGTGGTGCTCGCCGCGCTGGACGGGCTGTCTCCGGAGCATCGCGAGGTGCTCGAGCAGATGTATCTGCAGGGGCGGAGCGTCGCCGAAGCGGCTGAGCGGCTCGGGATTCCTCCGGGCACGGTGAAGTCCCGCTCGTATTACGGGTTGCGGGCGTTGCGGGACGAGTTCCGGCGAGCGGAAGGAGTGGCCGGATGAACACTGCCGACGAACACGTCGACCTGGCGGGATACCTGTCCGGTCAGCTCGCCTCGGGCGAGCAGCGCGACGTCGAGGCGCATCTCGACGGCTGCGAGCGCTGCCGGGCCGAGGCCGCGTCTCTGCGCGAGGTGCAGAGTTTCCTCGGCGAATTGCCGCCGGAGGCGTTGCTGGAGGGGCCGCCGGTGGGTGCGGACCTGGTGATGCGGCGGACCGTCGACCGGGTTCGCGCGGAGTCGCGCGCGCAGGCTGGGCGGGGGCGCTCGATGGCGGTCGTCGCGGCGGTCGTGGTGGCCGCGGTCGCGGTGAGCGTCGGGGTGCTGGTGGGACGCAACTGGTCTGGGCCTGCGGTGGCGCTGCCGACTACGCAGCCGCCGCCTTCGTCGACCAGCGTGGTTCCTGGCACGAAGGTCATTTCCGGTGCGGACGCGAGCGGGCAGACCCGGCTCACCGCGAGCATCGTCCCGGAGACCGGGTGGGTGCGCGTGGACGGCTCGGTGACCGGCATTCCGGCTGGGCAGAAATGCCTGCTCGTAGTCCTCAGCAAGGACGGCCAGCGCCAGGTCGCGGGCGGCTGGATGGTGTCGGAGCGGGCGGCGCGGGATGGTGCCTATCTCTACGGCACGGCGGTCGTCGACCCGGCTCAGGTGGCGGCAGTGGTCATCGAGAACACGGCCGGGCACCGGTTTGTGGAGGCGGACGTCAGCTGAACCGCCGGTCGAGCCATTCGCGGACGGGCTGCCACGGCTCGTCGGCCGGGTCGATCAGGCGGAAGTGGTCGACGCCGGGGAGTTCGACGTAGTCCACGTCGTCGCCAGCCACCTTCGCCGCGGCCACGTAGTCGCGGCTGTGCGCGACCGGGACCCGGACGTCGGCGTCGCCTTGGACGACCAGTTGCGGGCAGCCGATCGGGACCTGCCGGATAGGCGAGGCCGCGGGGTCGTTGCCGGTCAGGAACAGTCCGGCGGCGCCTTCGCCCAACTCCTCGGCTCGCGCGCGGGGGACGTCGGTGATGGGGGCCAGCGCGACGACGCCGGAGAGCGCGCCGCCGGCCAGCAGGGCCAGGTGTCCGCCCGCGGAGTGTCCGATCGCGACAGTCGGCAGCGCGGCGGGGCGTTCGACGGCGGCGATCGCGGCGAGCACGTCGTCCAGGGTTTGCGGCCAGCCGCCGGTGTCGCCGTCGATGCGCCGGTACTCGACGTTCGCCACGTACCAGCCCGCAGCCACGAGGTCGGCCGCCATCGGGTCGAGCTGGTGCAGGTCGTGCCGGGCGCGCCACCATCCGCCGTGCAGCAGGACGGCGGTGCCCCGCCCGCCCGGAGTCCCGTGGAGTTCGACGAACTGGCTGGGCTCGCTGCCGTAGCGGAGGGTTTCCATGCTGGCCATTAGATCACCATCGCGCTAGCCGTTCGTGCACTCTCGCGAGCCCTTCGTGCGCCGCGCGATACGCCTCGTACAGGCCGGTCAGGTCCGTCTCCGGGGTGAAGGTTCGCTCAACGGCGACGGTCGCGGCCGCGGCGGTTTCGACGTCCGGGTACCGGTTCGCGCCGACTGCGCCGAGCAGGGCGGCTCCGAGTGCGGCGCTGTCGTGCACGCGGAGGCGTTCGATGGGGCGGGACAGGACGTCGGCGTGGAGTTGGGTCCACAGGTCGCTGCGTGCGCCGCCGCCGGAGAACGTCACCGACGGGAGGGGTTCGCCGCAGGCTTCCTCGACGGTTTCCAGCACGTGCCGCGCGGAGAACGCGACCCCGGTCAGTACGGCTCGGGACAGGTCCGCGGTGCTTGTGGACGAGGTCAGTCCGAGGAAACTGCCGCGCAGGTCCGGATCCCACAGCGGTGCGCGTTCGCCTTGCAGGTGCGGCAAGAAAACCACGCCGGGCTGGCCTTCCGCGGCGGACGCGAACACGTCCGGCACAGCCAGTCCGGACACTCGGCTCCACCAGCGCACTGCGTCGCCCGCGGCTTGTGTCGGTCCGGCGTGCACGACGACGTCGCCGCGTGGCGGGAAGGTGACCAGGCCGCGGACCGATTCGTTCCGATGCGAGGCGGCCGCGACTACCAACGACGTCCCGCAGGTCACCATCGCCCGGCCCGGTTCTGTGGTGCGGGTGCCGAAAACCGCGCCGAACGCGTCCATGGTTCCGACGACAACCGGTGCGTCGCCCAGTACGGCAGCGTGCCCAAGGGGTTCCTCGGGAGCGAGCAGTTCCGGCAGGCGGTCGCCGAGTCCGTCCACCAGGGCCACCGCTTCGGGCAGGTAGCCGGACGCGCCCGCGATGCGCACGCCCGACAGCAGGTCGGTCGCGACCCGGCCGGTGAGGCGGGCGCCGATGAAGTCCTTGGGGCTCATCATCCATCGCGCGCGGGACCACAGCTCCGGTTGTTCGCGCGCGAACCACGCGGCCCGCGCACCCGCGAACGACGCATCTAGCACGATCGGCCCGCCCCAGATGCGTTTTTTGTCGTCGTCGGTGAAGCGTGCGTCGAGTTCCGCGGCGATCTCCGCGCAGCGCTGGTCCTGCCAGATCACTGCCGGGGCGAGCGGCCGCAGGTCGTGATCGACGAGAAGATGGGTGTTGACCTGGCTGACGACTCCGGCCGCGCGCACCGAACCGGCGGGAAGTCCGGAAAGGACGGTGTGCAGCGCGGTTTCCGTTGCGCGCCACCAGTCTTCCGGGTCCTGTTCGGCCCAGCCGGGACGCGGCCGCACGATCGGGTAGGGCACCGAATGCGCCGCGAGTCCCCGGCCGTCCGGCGCGAACGCCGCGACTTTCACCGCGGTCGTGCCGACGTCGATGCCGAGCAGAGCTGCTTCGTCCATGCCACAGGGGTACCAGGAATTCGCTACCGTCGGGGCATGACCTCCGCCGCGGAGAATTACCTGCGTGAGTACCACGATCGCAAACCGGACGCGATGTCCGTGCTGATCGAGTCCGGCCGGGTGACCGGGGACGGCCGGACGAGCTACGAGGTGCTGGCCGATCGGGTCGCGCCCGCGCGCCGGGTGCTCGACCTCGGCTGCGGCGACGGTGCGCTGCTGGCCGTTTTCGCCCGCGGCGGCGCGGAAAGTCTTGCTGGCGTTGATCTTTCTCCGGGTCAGCTCGCGCTTGCCCGGCGGCGGCCCGAGCTGGCCGGGGCGGAGCTGCGGCACGGGCGGGCGCAGGAGCTGCCGTTCGAGGACGACAGCTTCGACGCGGTCGTGTCGCACATGGCTTTCATGCTCATGGACAACCCCGAGGAGGTCGCCGCCGAGGTCGCGAGGGTGCTGGCTCCGCGCGGGAAGTTCGCGGTGGTCGTCGGCGGTCCCGAGTCGACCGGCGCGACTCCCGTGTTCCTGGAATTGGCTCGGCCGTTGTTCCGGGAGGTGCCGGAGGAACGACGGGCGACGTACACCGCCGAGCGGCGCACGTCGCGTCGCGAGGGGATCGACGAGGTGCTCGCTCCGGCCGGATTCGCGCCGGTTTCCTGGGAGCCGTACGAGATCGACCTGACCGCCGCACCGGACGAGGTGTGGACGTTGTGCTGTGAATCGTATTACTCGACCGACACCCTCGACGACGCTCAGCTGTCCCGGCTGCGCTCGGCGTTCCTCGCCGAAACCGAGCCGCTGCGCACCGCGGACGGACGGCTTCCGGCGGGGCTTTGCGTCAACCTGGCCAAAACCGAGCTGCTGAAGTGACCGTTCGCGCTACCGTCACGGGCATGATGACGCCCGCCGAAGAGTTCCTGCGCGACTATCACGACCGGAACCCGGCAGCCGCGTCCGAACTGGCCGATCGGGGCCGCGTCGGCGGCCGCTCGGTGTACGAGGCGTTCGCCGACCACGTGGGCCAGCCGGGCAGCGTGCTCGACCTCGGCTGCGGGGACGGCGCGCTGCTGGCCGTGCTCGCCGGGCGCGGCACCGGAAAGCTCGCTGGCATCGACCTTTCCGCCAAGCAGCTGGACGTCGCGCGCGGCCGGGCCGGGCTCGCCGACGCGGACCTGCGGCCAGGCCGCGCGCAGGAGCTGCCGTTCGAGGACGACAGCTACGACGCGGTCGTGTCGCACATGGCGTTGATGCTCATGTCCGACGTCGAGAAGGTGATCGCCGAGACTGCCCGCGTGCTGCGGCCCGGCGGCGCCTTCGTGATCGGCGTCGGCGGCGGCGGGACCGACGCACTGGAGGTGTTCCTCAAGGTCGCCCGGCCGCTCTTCGCGGTGGTCGCCGAGGATCGCCAGATCCCGACCTCCGGCGACCCGCGCAGCCGCACCCGCGAAGGCCTCGACGCGCTGCTCGGCCCGGCCGGGTTCGCGTCGGTCGAATGGCACCAGCTGCTGGTGGACCTGTCCGGCCCGCCGGACTCGGTCTGGCAGACCTGCCACGACACCTACTACCAGGTCGACGCCCTCGACGAGACGCAGCTGATGGGGTTGCGGACCGCGTTCAAGGTGGCGTCCCGGTCGCTGGTGGCCCCGGACGGCACGCTGCCGGCCGGGGCGCTCATCAACGTGGCGACGACACGGCTGACCTGACCGGTGCGCCGAACCACTGCGTAAGAGCGGCTTGGAGCGCCTCGACGTCTGGTTCGGCGTCGGTGGCGGACCAGGCGACGTAACCGTCCGGGCGGATGAGCAGCGCGGTGGGTGCGTCGCCTGTTGCGGTGGTGGACACGGTGGTTACGCGGTCGTGCCAGGGCGCGGCCACGTCCGCGAGTGCGGCGTCGAGGGTCAGGTCGAGCAGTACTGGGCGCGCGGCTTGGTAAGCGGCGGTGAGCGGACCTGGGTCGGTGAGCGGCAGGTCGGGTGCCCAGCGGCCGGTGCTCGGGTCGGCGCCGTAGTGGATGTCGGCCCCGGACATCAGGTCGGCGACGTGCTGCCGGGCGTCCGGATAGGACAGCAGTTCGGTGAAGAAGTCGCGCAGCGCGGTGACTTCCGGCCCGGGCGCGACGAGCGCGCTCTGCGCCTGGGTGTGCATCACGACGCGCTCGCTCACCGGACGGCGTTCGGCCTCGTAGCTGTCGAGCAGCCCCGGCGGAGCCCAGCCCTGAACCTCCGCGGCGAGCTTCCACCCGAGGTTCGCCGCGTCCTGCAGGCCGAGGTTCAGCCCCGGCCCGCCGATCGAGGAGTGCACGTGGGCCGCGTCGCCGACCAGCAGCACCCGGCCTCGCCGGTAGGTCTCGGCGATCCTGGTGTTGCCGCCGGTCAGCCTGCGCAGCAGGAACGGGCCGGGGCCGGACGGGGGTTCGAGCGGCAGGTCGACGCCGAGTATCCGCCGCACGCTCGCGCGCAGTTCCTCCATGGTCAGCGGATCGTCCTCGGCGAAATCCGCCGCGCCGCCTTGTTCGCTGGTCGACACGGCCGGGTTGGCCGGGTCGAACGGCGCGAACACGAACACCCCGGTTTCCGTCCGGTGGTGCAGGAACGGCGGGAGGACGCCGGTCTCCAGCTTCAGCCCGCCGGTCGCGGGGTCGACTAATGACCGCGGGAGCCGGACATTCGCGCTGCGGGACACCGATTCGTCCCAGGTGACGCCGGGGAAATCGATCCCGGCGAGCTTGCGCACGGTGCTGCGTCCGCCGTCCGCGCCGACGAGGTAGTCGGCGGCGATTTCGTACGGCCCGTCCGGTCCTTGCACCCGCACGGCGACCGAGTTCTCGTCTTGGGCGAAGCCGGTGATTTCGTGGCCGCGGCGGAGTTCGGTGCCAAGCCCTCGGACGTGCTCGATCAGGGTCTGCTCAAGTTCGTGCTGCGGCTTCGGCAGGAGATACATCGGGTTTCGCGGCAGGTCGGCGAATTCGATCGGGAAAGCGCCGAAGACGAACCGCGGAGCCGGAATGGGTTCCGGCGTGCCAGTGAGTTTCTCGAACAGCCCGCGCCGGTGCAGCAACGGCACGACCTGGCCGACGAGACCGTTGGCACGGCGCACCCCGTCGGGTTCGGCGAGCCGCTCCAGGACGATGGGGCGGACTCCGGCAAGGCAGAGTTCGGCGGCGAGCATCAGGCCGTTCGGCCCGGCGCCCGCGATGACGACGGCGGACATGGGGATCTCCTTGCGGGATCAGGGAAGCACCTCGGCGAGGGTGTCGAACGCCTGGTGCACGATGGTGGACAGCTCCGCGGGCGGGTCGGTGCGCAGCCACTCCTGGATGACTGCGCGCAGCACGCCGCCCGCGGTGGTGGCGATGAGCTGGACGCGGAGGTCGTGGACGTCCGCGCCGAGGCGTTCCGCGATCGCCTCGGCCAGTGATTCTTCGGCCGCGACGTTGGCTTTGAGGAATTCGCCCGCCAACGCGGGTTCCGCGATCATGACCCGGACTCCGGCTGTCCACTGTGGACCTCCGGTGCCGCCGGGAGCGGTGCCGCGATCGTCGTCGAGCTGTGCCAGCGAGGCTTCCCGCAGGGCGGTCCACAGCGGTTCCGCCGCCGGGCGCGCCCGGAGGTGATCGGCGATCCCGCGAGCCCGGTCCTGGTGCCGCGCGACGATCGCTTCGGCTTTGCTGGAGAAGTAATTGTTGACGGTGCGCGGGGAAACTCCCGCCGCGCGGGCGATTTCCTCGATGGTCACGTTCGACAGGCCGTGCTCGACTGTGAGCCGGACTGCCGCCCAGGAGATGTCGACCCGGGTCTCTTGGCGGCGGCGGTCTCGCAGGTTCGGGCGCTCGGTCATGAGACCACCATAGCGCGGTACTTGCGTGCCGCGCAATGTTTGCGCGTCACGCAAGTTTAATGGCGAAGAAGAAGCCCAGGGCGAGGTGCCCCGGGCTTCTCGGCGACGCGCGTCCGGTCAGTCCTTGGTGCTCTTGAACGCGTCCTTTACCTTCTCGGCGGCCTGCTTGAGGTTGCTCTTGCCCTGCTCGGCCTTGCCTTCGGCCTGCCACTGCTCGTTGTCCGTGGCGTTGCCGACGGCTTCCTTGGCGCGACCCTTAAGTTCTTCGGCCTTGTTCTCGGCTTTGTCGTTCACTGTGGGTCCTCCCTTTCTCGTCCCTCGCGGTTCGGCTACCCGCTCTCCCGCGCGGCAAACCTGCGAAAAACGCGGAATCGGCACCGCGCTTGGTTCGCGGGCAGCAGGTGCGGACACAGCGGAGTGACTGCGTCCGCATGTGCTCCCGCCCGCCGCGGCACCCGGCGGCGAACGCGGGGATTTCCCTTTACGGTGGCCGTGTTCTGTTCGGTTCGAAGGAGTCCAAGCCATGCGTCTGTCCACTCGCAACCAGCTCACCGGCACCGTTTCCGCGGTCCAGCCCGGTGCGGTCATGACCGTGGTCACGGTTCAGCTCGACGGCGGGCAGTCCGTCGTCGCCTCGATCACCAAGGACGCCGCCGAGGAGCTCGAACTCGAGGTCGGCAAGCCGGTGACCGCGCTGGTGAAGTCGACCGAGGTGATGCTCGGCGTCGAGTGAGGCGGCTAGGGCAACACCCGGCACAACGCGGCGAGCGCGCCTGACCACGCGCTCGCCGACGGAGTGCTGAAGCCGATCACCAGCGCGTCGCGGTCCGCGGGCGCGTCGGGATGCCGGAACGCGGCGATTCCGTGCATGGCCAGCCCCTGCCACGCGGACCCCTGCACCACCGCGTCTTCCTCGCCGGAGGGGACGTCCACGAGCACCTGCAAGCCAGCGGACAGCCCGGTCACCCGCGTGTTCGGCGCGTGCTCGGCCAGCGCCGCGACGAGCTGGTCGCGCCGGCGGCGGTAATGCAGCCGCATCGCGCGGATGTGCCGGTCGTAGCTGCCCGAAGTGATGAATTCGGCCATGGTGAGCTGGTCGAGCACGCCGGAGTGCGGGTCGCGCTCGCCCTTGATCTCGGCGGCGAGCCTGGCGATCCGCGGCGGCAGCACCATCCAGCCCAGCCGCAGGCCAGGGGCGAGCGCTTTGCTGCTGGTGCCAAGGTAAATCACGTGCTCCGGGTCGAGTCCCTGCATCGCGCCGACCGGGCTGCGGTCGTAGCGGAACTCGCCGTCGTAGTCGTCCTCCAGCACCAGGCCGCCGGTCCGGCGAGCCCAGTCCACGACCGCGGCGCGGCGGTCCGGATGCAGCGCGACGCCGGTGGGGAACTGGTGCGACGGCGTCAGCAGTACCGCGCCGACGTCGGGCAGGTCGTTGAGGCGTTCGACCATCGCGCCGTCGCCGTCCACCGGAAGCTGCGGGGTGTCCAGGCCGACCTTGGCGAGATGCGCGCGGTGCACCTGCAGGCCGTACGCCTCTACGGCGACCGCTGGCGTTTCGCGCTGCTTCAGTGCTTCGGCGAGAACGATGAGACTGTGCGACGTACCCGTGCAGATCATGATTTGGTCCGGGTGCGCGCGTACGCCGCGTGTACGGGCGAGGTACTCGGCCAGGGCTTCGCGCAGCTCCGGGCGGCCGTACGGACCGCCGTAGCCGAACGCGTCGTCGGGCGCGACAGCCAGGGCGCGGCGCGCGGCCTTAAGCCAGTCTGCGCGGGGGAAGGCGGACAGGTCCGGCTGGCCGGGGCGTAGATCGTGCACGATCCGGTGTCGCGACGCGGGCTTCGGCACGGACGGTGCGGGCGCGGTCTCGGCGCGCGGGGCAACCCGGGTTGCGGCGCCTTGGCGCGCGGTGAGCCAGCCTTCGGCGACGAGTTCCGCATACGCTTGCGCCACGGTGTTCCGGGCGATGCCGAGATCCGCGCCGAGCGTGCGGCTGGACGGCAGTTTCGCGCCTGGAGCGAGGCGTCCGGTGCGGATGGCGTCGCGCAGGGCCTCCATCAGGCCGTCGCGCAGGCGAGGCCCGCGCAGGTCGAGGTGGAGGTCTTCACTCAGCGAACTGGCCCACTCCGCGCGCACGGAAATGGACCATAACAGAGTGCCAATCGCTCGTAGAGTCGAAACCATGACCACAGCAGAACGACTTCCGGTGGAACCGCCCCGCCTCAAGATGGCGGAACTCGCACCCGAGGCATACAAGGCGATGATCCGTCTCGACGCCGCGACCCGCCACGGCCTCGACCCCACGCTGCGGCAGCTGGTGCTGCTCCGCGCGTCGCAGCTCAACCACTGCGCCTTCTGCATCGACATGCACTCGAAGGACGCGTTGGCCGCCGGCGAATCGACCGAGCGCATCATCCAGCTCCCGGCGTGGCAGGAGTCGAAGCACTTCTACACGGCGAAGGAGGTCGCCGCGTTCGAGCTGACCGAAGCGGTCACCGTGCTCACTGACGGCTTCGTGCCCGACGACGTCTTCGCTCGCGCGGCCGAGCACTTCGAGGAGGCCGAGCTGGCTCAGCTGATCGCGACGATCACGGTGATCAACGCGTGGAACCGGTTCGCCGTCACGACGCGGATGGTGCCCGGCGAATACGTTCCCGGGAAACACTGACCTGGTGGTCTGGACCACTATGTGAGCAGGATCGCGGGCGGCCATACCGTCGGTTTGACCGGGGAAGGGAAAAGGGCATCCGAGGTTTCGGGTGCTCTTTTCCGCGACCGGTGACTTAACCGATCCAGCACGATTACTGAGTGTGCTTGGCGTGCCTGGTGTATCCGGGTTCAGGTAAGTAAGCAGCCGCTTAAAACCAAGGTTGACATCGGCTTGGTGTCTTCCTGACGGCTTGTGACGACGACTACTGACGGTGAGTTTGACCCGCGAGGGTGAGGTTGATTCCGGATGTCGTAGTTAGCGTGGTCAGCGCGGTCCAGGGACTTTTTCCCGGGTCGCTTCCGCTCTCGCTGAAATGGAGTTCCGTGATGACCCGGGGTGACGCACCGGTGGTCTGGCTGATTGCCGGAACCCGGCCGGAGGCGATCAAAATGGCGCCGGTCGTGCAGGAGATGCGCCGATCCGGACGGCTTGCGCCGGTGCTCGTCGCGACCGGGCAGCATCCGGAACTGGTCGACCAGGTGCTCGCGGCGTTCTCGCTGACCCCGGACCTGCGGCTCACCCTGCACCGGGTCGACGGTGGTCAGCCGGAGTTGTTCTCGCAGCTCGTCACCGGTCTCGACGCGCTCGCCGCGCAGCGTCCGCCCGCCGCGGTGCTCGTGCAGGGCGACACGACGTCCACTGTGGCCGGTGCGCTGGTCGCGTTCTGGCGCAAGATTCCCGTGGTGCACCTGGAAGCCGGGCTGCGCTCGTTCGACTTGCGGTCGCCGTTCCCCGAAGAGCTGAATCGGCGGCTGGTCACGCAGTCCGCGACCTTGCACCTGGCTCCGACGCCGACGGCCGCGCAGAACCTGCGTGCCGAGAGTGTCGACGACAGCGTCGTTTTGGTCACCGGAAACACTGTGGTGGACGCGATTTCCCGGGTGACCGATCGAGGAGTGTCCTTTGCCGACAGCGCGGTCGCCGACGTGGTCGAATCAGCGACGCGCGGCGAGTGCCGATTGGTTCTGGTGACTGCGCATCGCCGGGAGTCTTGGGGCGAGCCGCTGACTCGCATTCTGTCCGCTGTGGACACTCTGCTCGCGCGCCATCCGGACGTTCGCGTGTTGCTGCCGATGCACCCGAATCCGGCGGTGCAGGAGGCGGTCGCTTCGGCGCTCGCCGAGAACCCGCGCGTGGTGCTTACCCCGGCGCTGCCGTATGAGCAGACTGCGGCGGCGATCGCGGCGAGTTCGCTCGTGCTGTCCGATTCCGGTGGGATTCAAGAGGAAGCGCCGACGTTCAAGGTGCCGGTGCTGGTCCTGCGGGACACGACGGAACGGATGGAAGCCGTCCACGCTGGTTGTGCGATGCTCGTCGGCACGGATGCTGAGCTCATTGTGGACACTGCGTCGAAGCTGTTGACCGATCCGGTGCAGCGGGCCGCGATGAACGCGCGCACCAATCCGTTCGGTGACGGCCGAGCGGCTGAGCGCACCGAGCAAGCCGTGGCCTGGTTGCTCGGTCTGGCCGCTGAAGCGCCGGAGCCGTTCGTTCCGGAGCTGGTCGGGGTTGTGCAGTGAAGCAACGGTTCCCGGCGTGGTTGCGGCTCGGGATCATTGTCGTCGCGGTGGTCAGCTTGGTCGGCGGGATCGTCGTGGTGGTCTCGGACGACGGCTCCGGTTCGGAAGCGGCTTCGCCGATTGAACCGATTCTGCGGCAACCGAAAATCGGCCTGGCCGGTCCTGGCGGTCGTGATGATCGGCGTACGTTGGTGCTGTTCGATGACGGGCGACGGTTGCGGCCGAGTCCTCCTGCGACTCAGGTCGCCGAGGAGGCACAGGCCAACGCGATCCAGACGGCGAACCTGGTTTCCCGTTCCACCGCTTGGCGAATGCTGCCCGCCGCCGACTATCGAAGCGGCGAGCTGAACGAATACCAGACGGTCGTCTACGTCGGGACGGTCTACGACGCGCAGCTGCCGCCCGCGTTCCTGGACGACGTGAGCCGGACTCGGTTGCCGGTGGTGTGGATCGGCAGCAACATTTGGCAGCTGTTCGACCACTCGCCGACGCTCGCTGGAAAGTGGGGCTGGACGTGGGCTCCGTTCCGGGAGGACAAGGTCACGACGGTGTCCTATCGGGATACTGAGCTGCGGCGTGATCCCAACGCGGGTATCGACGTCGTGGGAGTACGGGTGACCTCTGCGAAGGCGAAGGCGAAGGTGCTGGCGCGGGCGAAGTCCGCTGACGGCGTGACGTCGCCGTGGGCGGTCCACAGTGGATCATTCACTTACCTCGCCGAAGTGCCGTATTCGTACGTCGGCGCGGGTGACCGCTATTTGGCGGCCGCGGACATCCTGCTCGGCGTGCTCGCGCCGGACGCTCCGGAACGTCGGCGTGCGCTCGTGCGGATCGAGGACATCGGTCCGCGGACGCCTCCTGCCGAAGTCCGGGCGATCACCGACTATCTCAGCGGGCGCGGCGTGCCGTTCTCGTTGGCGGTGTATCCGTACTACGCGGATCCGCGCGGGGAAGCGAATGGCGGCAAGCCGACGTTCGCGAGGCTGGTGGACAGCCCGGAACTCGTCGCGGCACTGCGAGACGCCGTCGCACGGGGCGGGACCTTGGTGATGCACGGCTACAGCCATCAGTACGGCGAGACGGACAATCCGTACTCGGGAACCAGCGCTGCCGACTACGAGTTCTATCGCGCGACCGTTGACCACAAGGACAATGTGCGGCTCAGCGGCCCGGTTCCGGAAGACTCGCCGGAGTGGTTCCGCAGTCGCATCGCGACCGGGCTCGCCGAGTTCGACCGGGTCGGACTGCTGCGGCCGGACGCGTTCGAGTTTCCGCATTACGGCGGGTCCGCAGTGGACTATCAGGAGGCGGGCCGGATCTTCCCGATGCGGTACGACCGGGGCAGTTACTACGCCGGGCAGTGCGACGGCGGCCAATGCGGACTGACGGATGTGTCCTATCGCGAGGTATACGGCCAGTTCTTCCCGTATCCGGTCCGCGACGTCTACGGGACCGTCGTGGTGCCGGAGAACGTCGGCAACGTCGCTCCGGCCAAGTTCAACCAGCACGCCGCGCGCACTGCCGACGACATCCTGGCCGACGCGAAAACCCATCGCGTGGTGACCGACAGCGTCGTCAGTTTCTACTATCACCCGTTTCTCGGCATCGACGACCTTCGGAAGGTGGTCGAGGGCATCGAGGGGCTCGGCTATCGCTTCGTGTCTCCTGCTGCCGTTGCCGCCTGAGTTTCTTCTGGAAGGAAAAGAAATGTCTGTCACCCGGGTCGCTCCCGCGGTCGTGTCCGCTGCCGCGATCGGTGTCGCGCCGTTCCACGGGGTGCTGTGGTTCGTCTTGACCGCGGTCGGTTTGATCGCGATGGCGTTCACGGTCCGCTCGGTTCGGCTGCGTACCAACGGTTCTCGGGGTCGGCACGCGGCATGACGCAGCCGTGGTGGTTCGTGCTGCTGCTGTGCTGGTGGCCGGTGCACAACCTGGTGCTGGCGGCCTTCTCCTGGCGGGCGCCTCGGCCTGCTTCGGAACGCTCGTCCAGGCCGTTGCTGTTCTGGATTGTCATTCCGGCACTGAACGAAGAACGCGTCATCGCCAACACGGTGCGGAATGCGTTGCGGCTGGGCACTCCCGAAACGCCGGTGCGAGTGCTGGTCATCGATGACGGATCCGACGACGGCACGCCGGAAATCGTCGCGGGCATTGCCGACGAACGGCTGCATGTTCTGCGCCGCGACTTGCCGCAGGCGCGGCGGGGCAAAGGCGAGGCGCTCAACGCGGGTTACCAGTACATCGACGCCATTGCCGAGCGGGAAGGCACCGTCTCGCAGACAGTCGTGGGCATCATTGACGGTGACGGGCGCGGCAGTGCCGGGCTGCTCACGGAAGTAGCGGCGATGTTGCGGAGCCGCGGTGTCGGCGCGGTGCAGTGCCGGGTGCGAATCCACAATAGACACCGGCTGCTGGCGTTGCTGCAGGATGTGGAGTTCGGCGCTATCGCGGATGCTTCGCAGTCGTTGCGGGATGTTCTCGGCAGTGTCGGGATGGGCGGCAACGGACAGTTCACGCGACTGTCGGTGCTGCGGAAGTTCGGACCGTCGCCGTGGAGCGACTGCCTGGTCGAGGATCTTGAACTGGGCCTGCGGCTGCATCTGGCCGGAGTGCGGATCCGGTACACGCAGCGGGCTTGGGTGACTCAGCAAGGGCTGGAGGACACGCGTCGGCTGCTGCGTCAGCGGACTCGGTGGGCACAGGGAAACCTTCAGTGCTCACGGCATTTGCGCAGTCTCGCGACCTCGCGGTTCATTGCCGGGACTGGGTTGTTCGACTTCCTGGTCTATCTCGTGGTGCCTTGGCTGACAGTTCCGCTGTCGTTGCTCGCGGCGGCGTTGCTGGTGATCGTGCCGGTGGCATTGCTGACCGGGAACTCGTTCGGCGGTTTGGTCGCGGAGACCGGGAATCTGGCACAGGCGGTGGCGTTGTGGCTGGCCGCGCTGCTGCTGCCCGGGATCATGTGGGCGATCGTCTACTTTGTCCGGTTGCGCGACGAACCGCCGCACCGCGCGTTGCTGGCCGGGCTGTGTTATCCGGCGTTCCTGTTGCTGGGTGTGCTGGCGACGTGGCGAGCCGTGTTCCGGATCGTCTTGAAGCGGAATGTGTGGGCGAAAACGGAAAGGCTGGCAGAGTTGCCAGCCTGACCGTCGTCACAGAGTGCGCAGCAGCCGCACGGGGTTTTCCACGCAGTCGGCGACGAAGCGCAGGAATCCGCCCGCGGTGCCGCCGTCGCAGACTCGGTGGTCGAACGCCAGCGTCAGCTCGGTGATCTTCCTGGCGGTGACCTGACCGTCCACAATCCACGGCCGGTCGATGATCCGGCCGACGCCCAGGATCGCGACCTCCGGGTAGTTGATGATGGCGGCCGAACCGTCCACTCCGAACACGCCGTAGTTGTTCACGGTGAACGTGCCGCCGGTGAGGTCGGCCGGGGCGAGCCGTCCCGAGCGGGCTTGTTCGGTGCGGTCGGCGAGTGCGGCGGACAGGTCCTCCAGGGTGTGCTGGTGCGCGTCCTGGACCACCGGAACGACGAGGCCGCGGTCGGTCTGCGCGGCGAATCCCAAGTGGACGGCGGACGGGATGACGATCTCGTCGCCTTCCAGATGCGCGTTCAGCTCGGGGAAACGGCGCAGGCCCGCGACGGCGAACCGGGCGATGAGCGCGAGCAGGCTGAGCTTCGGGGCGTGCGGATCGCTGTTGAGCGCGGTGCGCAGCCGCAGCAGTTCGGTCGCGTCGACATCCACCCAGACGGTCGCCTCGGGGATCTCGCGGCGGGAGCGGGCGAGTTTGTCGGCGACGGTCTTGCGTAGGCCGCGCAAGGGGATTCGTTGCTCGTCAGGGGTTGCCGCCGGGGTCGCTGGGATCTCTGTGGCGGCGATCGCGCGTTCTACGTCCGCGCGGCTCACGATGCCGTCGGTGCCTGTGCCGTTGAGCGCGTGAAGGTCCACTCCGGACTCGCGGGCGATGCGGCGGACTAGCGGGGACACTACGCGGATTCGGTCCGAAGTGGACTTTGGCGCTGCGGCTGGCGCTGAAGCTGGTGCCTTGCTTCCGCGCGGTCGCCTCGCGCGCCGGGTGCCGGTTTGGCTGGTGCCATAACCGATCAGGACATTCCCGCTGCCCTCCGGCGTGACGACGCCAGGCTCGGTGAAGTCCGCCGCACTGTCCACAGTGATCAACGGACTGCCGACGGTCAGCACTTCGCCCGCTGCTCCGTGCAGCGTCGCGACCCGGCCCGCGAACGGTACCGGGACCTCGACGCTCGCCTTCGCGGTCTCGACCTCCACGACGGTCTGGTCGACGGTCACGGTGTCGCCGACCGCCACGTGCCACGCGACGATTTCCGCCTCGGTCAGACCTTCGCCGAGGTCGGGCAGCTTGAAGACGGCCATCACTTCTCCCCGTCGAGCGGTGCCGCGTCGTCCCACTGGAGGCGTTCGATCGCGTCCAGGATCCGGTCGACGCCCGGCAGGTGGTGCTGTTCCAGATTCGGTGCGGGATAAGGAATGTCGAACCCGGCGACGCGCAATACCGGCGCTTCCAGGTAATGAAAACAATGCTCGGACAACTGCGCGGCGACCTCGGCGCCATAGCCGCAGAATCGGCTCGCCTCGTGCACCACGACCGCGCGGCCGGTGCGGCGCACGGACGCGGCGACCGTTTCCAGGTCGAATGGCGCGAGGCTGCGCAAGTCGATCACCTCGGCGTGGTAGCCCTCTTCCGCGGCGGCTTCGGCAGCTTCGAGCGTGGTGCCGAGTGCGCCGCCGTAGGAAATGAGGGTGACGTCGCTGCCTTCGCGGCGGATTACCGCTTTGTCGAGACCAGGCGAACGGCGTTGCGGGGCAACGGTTCCCTTTTCCCAATACCGGCGCTTGGGCTCGAGGAAAATGACCGGGTCCGGGCTGTCGATCGCCTCGCGCAGCAGGGTGTAGGCGTCGTCCGGCGTGGCCGGGGTGACGACGCGGAGTCCGGCCGTGTGCGTGTAGTAGACCTCGGACGAGTCGCAGTGGTGCTCGACGCCGCCGATGCCGCCGCCGTAGGGCACCCGGATCACCACGGGCAGTTCGACCTGGCCCTTGGTGCGGTTGCGGAGCTTCGCGAGGTGGCTGGTGATCTGCTCGAACGCGGGGTAGGCGAAGGCGTCGAACTGCATCTCGATCACCGGGCGCAGGCCGTTCATCGCCATCCCGATCGCGGTGCCGACGATGCCGGATTCGGCCAGCGGGGAGTCGAAGACGCGGGCGTCGCCGAAACGTGCGGCGAGTCCGTCGGTGACGCGGAAGACGCCGCCGAGCGTGCCGACGTCCTCGCCGAAGACGAGCACGCGCTCATCCTCCGCGAGTGCGTCGGCGAGGGCGCGGTTGAGTGCGCCGGCGAGGGACAGCGTCGTGTCCAGAGTGGCGGTCATGCCTGGTCCTCGGTGTTCTCGTGCGCCAGTTCGGCGGCCTGCTGGCGCAACGCGGCGGTCGGCTCGGCGTAGACGTGCCGGAAGAGATCCGCCGGGTCAAGCTCGGTATCGACGTTCATTCGCTCGCGCAACGCGGCTGCTTCCTCTTCGGCGCGCGCGTCGATCTCTTGCTGCGTCTTGTCGTCGAGGAGGCCACGGTCGGTGAGGTATTGCTTGAGACGGCTGATCGGGTCGCGCGTGAGCCACTGCTCCACTTCGGCCTTGTCGCGGTAGCGCGTCGCGTCGTCGGCGTTGGTGTGCGACTCCATGCGGTAGGTGATGGCTTCGATGAGCGTCGGTCCTTCGCCTGCTGCGGCGCGCTCGACAGCCTGCTCGACGACAGCGTGTACGGCGGCGGCGTCGTTGCCGTCGACGAGTACGGAGGGCATGCCGTAGCCGACACCCTTGTACGCGAGCGAAGGCGCAGCAGTCTGCTTCTCGAGCGGGACGCTGATGGCGTAGCCGTTGTTCTGTACGAGGAAGACGACCGGCGCTTTCCAGACAGCGGCGAAGTTCAACGCTTCGTGCGTGTCGCCTTCACTGGTGGCACCGTCACCGACGAGAACGAGCGAGACCGTGTCCTCGCCCTTCACTCGTGCAGCGTGCGCGAAGCCGACCGCGTGCAGCGTGTTGGTGGCGAGCGGCGTGCACTGCGGAGCGACGTTGGCGCGGTACGGGTCGTAGCCGCAGTGCCAGTCGCCGCGCAGCAGCGTGAGCACCTCGACCGGATCGACGCCGCGCGCGACGACGGCCATCGAGTCGCGGTAGGTGGGGAAAAGCCAGTCCTGCGGGCGAAGCGCGAGGATCGAACCGATCTCGGCGGCCTCTTGCCCGCGCGCCGACGGGTACACCGCGAGCCGGCCCTGCTTGGTGAGCGCGGTGGCCTGGGTGTCGAAGCGGCGTCCGGAAACCATGCCGCGGTAGAGGCGGAGGAGGACGTCGTCCGCGGGCATCGCGAGCGCCGGGTCGGGCGTCGGCGCGCCGTCGGCGGTCACGAGGCCGAGCGGCTCGTCGCTGGGCAGGAAGTAGGACGCGGCAGTGCGTTCCGTGGTGGTCACCGACAGCTCCCATCGACAAAGACGAGTAGGCCCTGATACTCGCTGTCGGGCGATCAAGGATCCAGACTTGCGCGGCAAGTGTGGAATGATGGCCGGGTTATGGAGTACTGATTGGACGATTGGCTTGGGAGGTGGCGCGGATGTCCCAGCCGGGTGGACAAATGGCAGCGGCGCTCGACGAGGTCGACCTGAAACTGATCGCCGAGCTGAAGAAAGACGGCCGCGCCTCGATGCGCGCGCTGGCCGAACGCGCGCACATTTCGCGGGCCGGTTGCTACACGCGCGTGGAGCGGCTGCACCGCGAGGGCGTGATCACGGGGTATGCGGCCGTGACCGATCCGCGCCGGATGGGGCAGGGGCTGGCCGCGTACGTGTACCTGAAGGTCACGCAGAACTCGTGGCGCACGGTCAGCGCGGAGCTCAAGCACATCCCGGAAATCGAACACGGCGGCCTGGTGTCCGGGGACAACGACCTGATCCTGTTCGTGCGGACCCGCGACGCGGACAGCCTGCGGGACTTGGTGTTCGAACGGCTGCAGTCCATGCCGGACGTGCTCTCGACGCACACCGTGCTGGTCTTCGACGAGCTGTGAGCCTTCGTCAGGCAGCTTTGACCAGGTAGACCGCGAGCTGCAAGACGCCGGTCGCTTCGAACGGCATCGGCGTGCGGCGGTACCCGGCCCGTTCGTAGAGGGCGATGTTGCGTTCGCTGGACGCGCCGGTGAAGAGGACGAACTGCTTCGTCTCCGGCGGGGCGTGGCGCTCGGCGTGCTCGAGAAGGACCCGTCCGAGGCCGCGCCCCGCCAGATCCGGCGCGACCATCAGGCGGCCGATCTCCCAGCCGTTGTCCTCGACCGTGCGGGCGCGGACCGCGCCGACGAGCCGGTGTCCCTGCCGGACGACCCAGCTGTGCCAGGTGTTGATGGCCTCGCGGACCTCAGTCAGGTCTTCGGTCAGCGCGGGATGCTCCAGGGTGTTGTTGAGCAGGGCTTCCTGGACCCAGCAACACCGCTGGAGCACCATCAGCTCGGCCGCGTCGTCGGAGGTCGCTGGGTGCAGGGTCGCGCCGGGGAGGGTTTCGAGGTCCACCTGTCCTGTTCTAGCACCGGATTCAGGGCGATGGAGCCGGTTCAGGAACCCAGGACGAACTCCGCGCCAAACGGATCGCGGACGGTCACCATGCGCCCGTACGGGCTGTCCTGCGCTTCTACGACCTCGCCGCCGTGCTCGACCGCCTGTTTGCCCGCCGCGTCGGCGTCGGTGACGAGGAACAGCGTGCCCCACGCCGGCGCTGTGGCGGACGGGTCGCCGATGATGCCGCCGATTTCGTGGCCGTCCGGGCGGCGGAGGAAGGTGAAGTCGACGCCGGCGAGGTCGTCGTTGCCGTCGAGGGTGAAGGCGAAGACCTCGCAGTAGAAGTCGCGCGCTGGCTTGGGGGCTGGCGTGACGAGGTCGTTGCGCAGCAGGGTGCTGGGTTCGTTGACGAGCCGGGCGCCGGGGAGCCTGCGGCCTTGCCAGATTCCGAATCGCGCTCCGGTCGGGTCTTCCGCGACGGCGATGCGGGAGTGGTCTCCGTCGTCGTGGGGTTGGTCGAGGAGCTTGCCGCCGGCGGCGGTGACGGCTTTCGCGGTGACGTCACAGTCGTCGGTGGCGAAGTAGACCGTCCAGGCTGGTCGGGGGTCGGCTGCTTGGCGGAGGCCGGCGACGGGGAGTTCGCGCAGCAGGCAGTGGTCGCCGTCGAAGGTCCAGCCGAGAACAGCGCGGTAGAAGCGTTGCGCACGGTCCAGATCCGGCACGGCGAGGTCGATCCAGGTCGGGGTGCCGAGCGGCTGGTTGCGGTCGACGGTGCTCATCAAGATCCCTTCGTCGGTGATGGCGGCGACGTTATGGCGGATTGCGGACAGCTCCGGTCCTCGGCTGCTCAGCATGTGGGAGGCAGTGGCCGGGTGCGGTTCGGCGCACGCATTCTTGATCGGGCACCCCGGATCGGAATGGCAGGCGAGAATGAGCACGTCCCCGCTCGAAAACCCCGCTTGGGCCGCGTTGAGCGGCCCGCACGCGTCGTTCGCGGAGCAGAAGGGGCAGGTGCTGCGGTATCCGGTGGACGTCTCTCCGTTCCTCGCCGTCCCGGACCATCCGGACGAGCGCGTGTGGCACGACATCGCCGACCTCATCGGTCCTGGCGCGTCGACGCTCGTGGTCGGCGCGGTCGGGACGCCGCCGCCCGCGGACTGGACGGTGGAGGCCGAGCTCACCGGGGTCCAGATGGACGGTTCGGCCGCCCCGGCGGTCGCCGACGCGGAAGCGGTGCCGCTGACCGAGGCGGACGTGCCGGAGATGCTCGAGCTGGTTGCCCGGACGAAACCCGGCCCGTTCCTGCCGCGGACGATCACGTTGGGCGCCTACTTGGGCATTCGCCGTGACGGCGTCCTGGTGGCGATGGCGGGCGAGCGGATGCATCCGCCGGGGTGGACGGAGATCAGTGCGGTGTGCACCGACCCGGCGTTCCAGGGCCAGGGGTTGGCGGCCCGGCTGGTGCTGGCGGTGGCCGCGGGGATCTGGGAGCGCGGGGAGCGGCCGTTTCTCCACGCTGCCGAGACGAACACCGGCGCGATCCGGTTGTACGAGAAGTTGGGGTTCCGCCTTGCCCGGCAGATGCAGTTCGGTGCTTATCGGGCTCCTTCGCGGTAGTCGGCGGTTCCGGCGAGGATCTCGGCTAGGTCCGTCGGCTGGAGCAGTGAGTCGATGTGGCCGACGGGCAGGGAGTGCACGTCGAAGGGGTTGCCCGGGGTGAGGGCGTCGGCTTCTTCGATGAAGTGGTCTTGCAACGCGAGGGGCATGCTGGCGTCCGCGGTGAGGCGGACGTAGCTGTGCGGGATTCCGCCCCAGGCCGCTGGGTCTACGACGTCGGCACCGGCGTCTCGGGATTCGTCGGGGTCGAGGGCTGACCGGGAGGCGACGATTTCTGCGCCAGTGTCGGGTGCTCTGAACGCTGGGGTGGCTAGGTAGTCGGCGGCCGTGCCGGTTACGCAGCACCAGGCGGAGACGTAGACGGTTCGGGCCAGCAGGTCTGGGACGGCGTTGGCGACGCTCGTGACGACGAACCCGCCGCGGCTGTGGCCGACCAGGATGACGGGACCGTGTTTGCGTACGCGGCGGACGGTTTCGGTGACGTGAGCGACGTTGTCGGCGTGCGTGATGCCAGCCGTCGGCGACGGTTCGTCGGCGAAGGCCGCGAGGCTGCGGTGGCCGCGCAGGGCTAGTTCGCGTTGGAGCGCGGTGAAGCAGCGTCCGGCGGCGTGGGAGCCGGGGACGAGGACGAACGTTGGCTGCATGCGAAAAGAATCCTTCGGTCTAGGGGGGCGGCCTCGACTGTCCATTGTGGATCTAGGGGGAGTTAGGGGTCGTTGCGCGCGGTGGGCGCGGTTACCGTGGGTCGGCGAAGAAGGATCCGTGGCCGGGTCGTCCCGGCGCAGACGTCGGAAAGGCGGTGGGACGACATGACGGGTAGCGCGAATTCCGACGAGGACAGCTGGTTTCGCCGCTTCCACACGTCGCCCGAGGCGAAGGCAAGGCTGGTGTGCCTGCCGCACGCCGGAGGTTCGGCTCCGTTCTACTTCCCGGTTTCGCGGGCGCTGACGCCGGACATCGAGGTGCTGGCGGTGCAGTACCCGGGCCGCCAGGACCGGCGGCACGAGCCGTTCCTGACCACGATCGACGCGCTGGCCGACCGGATCGCCGAGCTGCTGCGCGGGCGCGACGACCTTCCGCTCGCGCTGTTCGGCCACAGCATGGGCGCGATGATCGCCTTCGAGGTGACGCGCCGGCTGGAGGCCGCGGGCACCGCGGTGGACACGCTCTTCGTGTCCGGCCGCCGGGCGCCGTCGCGGCACCGCGACGAGAACGTGCACACCCGCACCGACGACGGCGTGATCGACGAACTGCGCCGGTTGAGCGGCACCGAAATGGACCTGCTCGGCGATGACGACGTCGTGCGGATGATCCTTCCGGTGGTGCGCAACGACTATCGCGCCGTGGAGACCTACCGGTACCAGCCGGGTGCGCCGCTGACGGCCCCGGTGGTCGCGTTCACCGGCACCGACGACCCGGTCGCCTCGGTCGACGAGGTCCGGTCGTGGGGCGACCACACCGCGGCGGGCTTCGAGCTGGTCCCGCTCGCCGGCGGGCATTTCTTCCTGACCCGCCACCAGGACGTGATTCTCCGGTACCTGACCGATCGGCTTGTCGACAAGGGGCGTGCACATGTCTGAGGCACTGGCGGTCGGATTCGACAGCAGGCTCGAGGAACTGCGGGAGATCAAGGAGGCCGCGCGACGCGGTCCCGACGACGCCGCGACCGCCCGGCAGCATGACCGCGGCAAGCTGACCGCGCACGAGCGCATCGAGCTTCTCCTCGACCCGGGCTCGTTCACCGAGATCGAGTCCTTGCGCCGCCACCGCGCGACAGCGTTCGGCCTTGAACACCGGAAGCCGTATTCGGACGGTGTGGTGTGCGGCTGGGGAACGGTCTATGGGCGCACGGTTTTCGTGTACGCCCACGACTTCCGCATTTTCGGCGGCGCGCTTGGCGAGGCGCACGCGCAGAAGATCCACAAGGTGATGGACCTCGCCGCGGCGGCCGGTGCGCCGCTGGTGTCGCTCAATGACGGTGCCGGTGCGCGGATTCAGGAGGGCGTGACGGCGCTCGCCGGGTATGGCGGGATCTTCCAGCGCAACACCCGGTCTTCGGGGGTCATCCCGCAGATCTCGGTGATGCTCGGGCCGTGTGCTGGCGGTGCCGCGTACTCGCCCGCGTTGACGGATTTCGTGTTCATGGTGCGCGAAACCTCGCAGATGTTCATCACCGGCCCGGATGTGGTGCACGCGGTGACCGGCGAGGAGATCACCCAGAACGGCCTTGGCGGCGCGGATGTGCACGCTTCGACGTCGGGTGTCGCCGCGTTTGTCTACGACGACGAGCCCAGCTGTCTTGAGGACGTGCGGTACCTGATTTCGTTGTTGCCCTCCAACAACAACGAGGTGCCGCCGGTGGAGCCGACGGCCGATCCGGCGGACCGTCGTACGGACAAGCTGCTTGAGGTGGTGCCGACGGACTCGGCGCGCGCGTATGACATGTGTGCCGTGATCGAGGAGATCGTCGATGACGGCGAGTTCCTCCAGGTGCATGCCGGTTGGGCGACGAACGTCGTGTGTGCTCTGGCGCGGCTGGACGGACAGGTGGTCGGGATCGTGGCGAACCAGCCGGCGACGCTCGCCGGGGTGCTCGACATCGAGGCGAGCGAGAAGGCCGCGCGGTTCGTGCAGACGTGCGACGCGTTCAATATTCCGCTGGTGACGCTGGTCGACGTGCCGGGCTTCCTGCCCGGGGTGGACCAGGAACACGGCGGCATCATCCGGCACGGCGCGAAGCTGCTGTACTCCTACTGCAACGCGACGGTGCCGCGGGTGCAGATGATCCTGCGAAAGGCCTACGGCGGCGCGTACATCGTGATGGACTCGCGCTCGATCGGCGCGGACGTTTCGCTGGCGTGGCCGACGAACGAGATCGCGGTGATGGGCGCCGAGGGTGCGGCGAACGTGATCTTCCGGCGCGAGATCAACGCTGCCGACGACCCGGAGGCGGTCCGGCGGCAGAAGATCAAGGAGTACAAGACCGAGCTGATGCATCCCTACTACGCGGCCGAACGAGGGCTGGTCGACGACGTGATCGAGCCCGGCCGGACGCGCGAGATGCTGATCCGGTCGCTGGCGATGTTGCGGGCCAAGCACGCCGACGTTCCGGCGCGCAAGCACGGGAACCCGCCGATGTGATGGCGGTCCGGGCTGCGCGGCGAGGAACGGGGGATGTGGTGGGGTCGGCTGGGGCGGTGGATCCGGGGCTGGACGCGGAGGTTCTTGCCTCGGGCGGTGAGCCGGGCGGGACGGAGTTGTCCGCTGCTCCCGGGCAGTCTGGCGAGCGGGGAAGCGTGCTGGCCGCACCTGCAGGTGCGGCCAGGGTGCATTCGCTTGCCTCACCTGCGGAATCTCCCGAAGATCCGGGCGGTTCGGCGGCGGGCCCTGCGGGGAGTGTGGAGTTTGCTCGCCGGGATCCCGTGGGGATGCACCGTCAACGGCGGGATGAGATTGCCGCGTCTGTAGGTGCGGCCGGTGTGGAGCCCTCTGTGCTGCGGGATTTGGCTGATGGCGAATCTGATGGGGAGCATGGTGGGCAGGGTGCTGCGACAGCGGCGTGTCCAGGCGCGGCCACGGTGGAGTTTCCTGCGGTGCAGGGGGATTCGGCTGGACTCGAAGCTGCTGGTGTGCGCGGTGAACAGCATGCTGCGGCGGTAGCGCCCGCAGTACGTGTGGTGCGTGGGAATCCGGATGACGTGGAAGTGGCTGCGCTGTTGGTGGCATTGGCCGCAATCGGTCAGGTTGCGGAGTCTGGGCGCGAGGAAATTGCCGTGCCGTCACTTCGGCAACCGTCGACAAGGTTTGTTCCGGCGACGAGCTGGCGGGCGCGGTAACTTCGTCCGCGAATGAAGCGGAGGAGCGGGGCCCGCATCGGCGCAGGGCGATGCGGGCCTTCCGCAGTGCGGCAGTTGCGGCGCGGGCGGCCGCGCGGAATGCCGGTCTTCGAGATCGCCGCGTTGCTCGAAGTGCCGGTCTCAACGGCAGCAGAGGTCGCGGCGAGCGGAGTCGGGTGGCGGAAGTGTTGCGCCACAAGAGAACAACGACGTCGTCCACAATGGATGACAGGGGGACAGGTCCAAGATCCATATCTCCAAGCTACCGGTGCCAGTCGAACATCTGCACGGTATCGATCCGGTGAATCAGGTGCGATGGTGCGGTCCGGACAGCGTCGGACGGCGCGGGATGAGGCGGTCTGAGGGTCAGGCGTGCACCGCGGTACTGTCCAGATACGTAAGCACAGCACGGATTCGACGGTTCTGGTCCCGGCTGGCCTCCAAGCCGAGTTTCGCGAAGATGTTGCTGATGTGGTTCTCCACCGCTCCCTGAGTCACCACAAGCGCCTTCGCGATGGCCGTGTTCGACAGGCCCTGCGCCATCTGCGCCAGCACCTCCGTCTCCCGCGCCGTCAACGCCTCCAGCGGATCCCGGCTGCGGGACAGCATCTGTGCGACCACGTCCGGATCGATGGCTGACCCGCCGCCGGCGACACGGCGGACTGCTTCCAGGAAGTCCGCGACGTCGGCGACCCGTTCCTTCAGCAGGTAGCCGACGCCGGAAGTGCCTTCAGCGATCAGGTCTACCGCATAACTTCCTTCGACATACTGCGACACCACAAGCACCGGCAGGCCGGGGATTTCCTTGCGGGCGGCCAAAGCGGCGCGCAGGCCCTCGTCGGTGAAGGTCGGGGGCATGCGGACGTCGGCGATCACCAGGTCTGGGCGGTGGTCTCGGATGGCCACCAGCAAATCATCGCCGTTGTCGACCGCGGCGGCGGTTTCGATGCCGACGTCCGCCAGCAGGCTTTGTACCCCGGCGCGCAAAAGCACCGAGTCTTCCGCGATCACGACGCGCATTTTCCTTGCCTCCACAACAGGATTCACCAGCGGACGGGCAGATCGGCCCGCACGACGGTGGGGCCGCCGACGGGGCTTACGACGGTGAGCACGCCGTCGATCGTGGCGGCGCGGTCGGCCAATCCGGCCAGGCCGCCGCCGGGGCGCATCGAGGCGCCGCCGTGGCCGTTGTCGGTGATTTCCACGACGACGGTGTCGTCGTCGCGGGTCACTCGCACGGACGCGCGGTCGGCGCCGGAATGTTTGGTCACGTTGGTGAGCGTTTCGCTCACGATGAAGTACGTCGTCGTTTCGACAGGTGCGGGCGGCCGGGGTTGTACGGTAACCTCGACCTCAATAGGGATAGGCATTCTTGCGGTAAGAGAAGACAACGCGGCGTCCAGGCCCCGATCCTGGAGCACCGGTGGATAGATCCCGCGCGCCAGGTCGCGCAACTCCGAGACAGCGAGCTTCGCGTCGGCGTGCGCGGCCCCGATGAGTTCGCGGACCGCGGTCGGGTCGTCGAGGTCGAGTTTGAGCTGGGCGCGGCCCAGGCTCATCGCGACGGACACCAGCCGCTGCTGTGCGCCGTCGTGCAGGTCGCGTTCGATCCGGCGGCGTTCGGCCTCCACTGCGTCGACTCCGCGTGCTCGCGAGTTCCGCAGCTGCACCGTGCGCGCTTCCAGTTGCGCGGTGCGGTTCGGGCCGAGGAACGACGCCGCCAGTTCGCCGTGCATCGCCCCGATGCGCGGCGCCACGAAAATTCCGAAAGGAGGTACCGCGGTGGACACGACGCCCGCCACGAATTCCACGATGCCCAGCGGAAAAGCGATCAGCACGAACGCGAACTCGCGCCAGGTGGCGGGGTCGAGCAGCCGCGCCTGCCACACCGTGAGCATGCCGGGGCCCGCCGGACGGCGGCGGACCGGTTCGGCGATCGCGGCGCCGAGCATCTGGTGTGCCCAGCGTCGTTCGAACGCACAGTACGACCGCATCAGCGAGGTCGCGACCAGCAGGATCGGGATGCCGACCCACAGCATCGTCGTCCCGACGCCGACCAGCATGGTCACCAGGATCAGCACGAACGCGGCGAGCCGGATCGGGAGGCTCAGCACGAGAAACCCGATCGTGCGCATGGTCGGCGGCCGCGTCACGGGCATCGCGCGATCCGTTCCAGTTCCGGCACGAGGTCGTCGAGCGCGGGCGTTGCCAGCATCTCGTCGCGCACCTCGAGCGCACACTCCCGGAAGGACGGTTCTTCCAGCAGCCGGCACACCCCGTCGCGGACGCTCGCGGGCGTCACGTCCTCGAGGTCCACCAGCAATCCGTTGCCGCGCTTCACCTGAGCCACCGCGGAGCCGCGTTCGCTCCACGTGGTGCCCGGGATGACCAGTTGCGGGACGCCGTTCACCACCGCGTTGCCGATCGTCGCGCCGCCGCCCTGGTGCACGATCGCGGAGCACGAGGCGAGGAGTTCGTTCATCGGCACGAAATCGACCGCGCGGACGTTGTCCGGGATCGCGCGCACGGACGCGAGCTGTTCCGCGTTGAGCGTGGCGATCACTTCGATGTCGAGGTCGGAGAGCCCGTCCAGCAGGTCCCCGACGGAGGTCTCCTCGACGCCGAGCGTCTGCCGGTTGGAGATGCCGAGGGTGAGCATCACCCGCGGCCGCTCCGGCCGCTCCAGCACCCAGGACGGGATCGCCATCGGCTTGTTCTGCGGCACGAACCGGGCCGGGAGGTAGTCGACGTCCACGCCGTCGTAACGCAGATACGACGGATGACAGTCGATGGTCCGCACGCCGTAGCGGAGGGCTTCGTCGTAGTCGGCTCCGAACCGGGCGACCTTGGCCGACATCCACGTCACGAACGGGTCCGGCGAGCTGTCCTCGGGGCGGCTGGCTCTGAGGTCGCGGTACTGCGCGCCGAGGCGGGCGGTCTGGTCGGCGGCGTACATCATCCGCAGGTGCGGCACCCCCATGGCGTGCGCGACGATCGGCGCGGCGTAGATCAGCGGGTCCCACACCACGAGGTCCGGCTGCCACTGCCGGGCGAAGCGGATGAGTTCGTCGAGCAGCAGATCCGGCGTGGTCCAGCGGTACACGTCGACCCAGTGCTCGTACACGTTGCGCACGTACTCGTCGGTGTAGCGCTCGGGACGGCTTTCCGAGAGCCGGAATTCGCCGTGCATCGCGTTGTTGCCGTCGACCTGCTGCTGCCGGTGGCGGGCGATGTCGAGTTCGTCGCCGAACCACATGGCGTCCAGCCCGGTTTCGGTGAACGGCTCGACCTCGCGCGGGTTGCGCTGCCCGACGAAGCGCACCTCGTGCCCGGCCGCGGCCAGCGCCCAGCCCACCGGAGCCATGCTGTAAACGTGCGTCCTCGTCGGGAAGACCATCAGCATCACGCGCATCGCGGCAGCTCCAGGTTCGTAGTCAGGGGAGAACAAGGAAAACGGTAGGGCCGCGCCAGTCCCGCGCCCACCCGGTAGGGGACCCCTGAATCCGGCACGGGCAAGGAGGATTTGGCTCGGCTTTAGATGCCCCTTAGGGGCTATGGCGCGCGGGCCGCGGCAGATAGACAGGTAATCGGATCCGGCCGCGCTGCGCCGGAGACGGACGAGGGAGGCGAACGAGGTGATGAGCATGGCCGTGGCGCCCACCGCGAAAGGCTGGGTCCCGTTCGGCGAGCACCGCACCTGGTACCGGGTCACCGGGCAACCGGGAGGAGCAGCGCCCGCTGTGGTCGTGGTGCACGGCGGGCCGGGCAGCACGCACGACTACCTGCTGAGCCTGACCGAGCTCGCCGGGCACGGATTCCCGGTCGTGCACTACGACCAGCTCGGCAGCGGCGGGTCGAGCCGGCTGCCGGACGCCGAACCTGGGTTCTGGAACCCGGAGCTGTTCGGCGACGAGCTGGACAACTTGGTGCACCGGCTCGGCATCGAGGACAACTATGTCCTCTATGGACAGTCGTGGGGCGGCCTGGTCGTCGCGCGGCACGCCGCCGAGCGTCCGGACGGCCTGCGCGGGCTGGTGATCGCCAACTCGCCGGCGTCGTACGAGCTGTGGCGCGGCGAGATGGACCGGCTGCGCGCGCTGCTCCCGCCCGGCGTCGACGAGGGCCTGCGGGCCCACGAAACGGCGGGCACCACGGACACGCAGGAGTACTTCGACCTCATGCGCGTCTTCTATGACCGGCACGTCTGCCGCGTGCTGCCGTGGCCGCCCGACTATGTCGCCTCGTTCATGGAGATGGCCGACAACAACACCGTCTACTCGGTGATGAACGGCCCCAGCGAGTTCACCGTCACCGGCACGCTCGCGGACTATTCGGTGATCGACCGCCTCGACGACATCGAGGTGCCGACCCTGCTCATCTCCGGCGCGCACGACGAGGCCACCCCGGCCACCGTGCAGCCGTACTACGACCGGATCCACGACGTGCGCTGGGAGATCCTCCCGGAATCGAGCCACGTCCCCCATCTCGAGGAACCGGAACGGTTCCGCGAAATCCTGCTGGGATTCCTGCAGGAAGTCCATTCCCCCGCCGAGAGAGAGGTCGCCAGTCATGGATGAGGCCAGCCAGGCCGGATCGGCGGTCGTGTTCCCCGGGATGAGCCCGTGCCGGTTCGTCGACTTCGGCAAGTTCCTGCTCATCAACCCGTTCGCGCGCAGGCTCATCAAGGACGCCGACGACCGGCTGGGCTACTCGCTGGTCGACCGCTTCCGCGAGGCCGAGGGCGACTACTCCGAGTACGCCCAGGTCGGGTTCATGCTCACCTGCGTCGCGCTCGCCGAGTGGGCCGAACAGGAGTACGGGATGAGCCCGGACTACTGCACCGGCCCGAGTTTCGGCGAGAAACCGGCCAGCGTGTACGCCGGTTCGCTGACTTTCCCGGACGCGGTGTGGATGACCGCGAAGCTCGCGCAATGCCTCGACGAGTTCTTCGCGACCGAGCACACCGACGTCGTCACGCACTCGTTCGTCCGCACCCCGGAAGAGAAACTGCGCGACGCGCTGGCGGAACTCGACGGGCGCGGCGAATGGGCCGACATCTCCTGCTACATCGACCACGACTTCTACATGGTCTCGGTGCGGGAGCGGAACCTCGACTGGCTCAAGCAGACCGTGCGGAGCATGGGCGGGCTGTCGCTGTACACGATGCGTCCTCCGCTGCACTCGCGCGCGTTCGGCGCGTTGCGGCGCAAGGCCGAGGACGAGGTGCTCGGCGGCCTCGACTTCCATGATCCCCTCCTTCCGATCATCGCTGACCAGGACGGTTCGGTGCTGCGGTCCGGCGAGCAGGTCCGCACGATGCTGCTGGACAGCATCGTCGAGCCGCTGCGCTGGCCGGACGTCGTCTCGTCGCTCGAACAGCTCGGCGTGCGCAAGCTGTGGGTGGCCGGGCCGGACACGCTGTTCGGCCGGGTCCGCGCCACCACCAGCCGGTTCGAGGTGACCACGGTGAACCCGCGGCTCGCGCTGCAGCCGCGGCGGCGCGGCGCGGGTCCCTCGCGGGTCAGCTAGCCGGCTGCAGTTGCGACAGCGTCGCCCAGAGGCGTCCGGGGTTCTCGAACGTCTCCAGGTTCAGTGCGTCGTCGGAGAACCGGACGTTGTACTTCTCCTCCAGGACCGCCAGCAGTTCCACCGTGGCGAGCGAGTCGAGGCCGTACTCCTTGAGCGGGGTCTCGGCGGTCAGCGCTTCGTCAGCGGGCAGGAACGGGAGGTACGGGCGGAGGGCTTCGTCGAAAGAGCTGTCCCACATGGCTACTCCGGTGGCTGGGTCGGGCACTTCACCAGGCGGGGAAACCGACCGCCCGGTTCGGTTTTGAACTTTACCCCGCGCCGCCGCTCCCGGGCGACGAGCCGGCACCCCTATTGCTCATCCGGCCACAAGCAGGCCGACCCCCGACCCGGAACGCAACCGTTGCTGCCAAGCCTTGAGGCGGTGACTGTGGTCGGGTCAGCAGCGATCGACACAGTAGGCGGAGGACCACGATGGACACGACGACCACCTCGGGACTGCACGCGCGGTTTCTGCGCGGGCTGGCCCGTTCCGAGTCCCGGCCGGCGGTCAGCGTCGGCGGGGAGACGTTCACCTACGGCGAGCTGCACGAGCGGGCGTTGCTGTGGGGCGGCGCGCTGACGGAGTCCGGCGCTAGCACGGTAGGGGTGCTGGCCGGGAAGGGAGTCACTGCCTACGCCGGGATTCTGGCCGGGCTGTACGCGGGGGCGACGGTCGTCCCGCTGCGGCCGGACTTCCCGGCGGCCCGGACCGAGCAGATGGTCGAGGCCGCGGAGGTGGACGCGCTCATCGCCGACGAACGCGGTCTCACGGTCGCTCCGTCGGTGAAGACGCTCCTAGCCCCGGAGGTCAACCAGAAAGGACTGAAAGCGGCCCAAGCCCTCAGCGAGCCCAAGGACGTGCGCCCTGAGGACTCCGCGTACGTGCTGTTCACCTCGGGCTCCACGGGACGGCCGAAGGGAGTCCGGATCGGCCACGGCTCCACCGAGCATTACTTCGGCCTGCTCGACGCGCGGTACGACTTCACCCCGGACGACGTCTTCTCCCAGACGTTCGACCTGAATTTCGACTGCGCGATGTTCGACCTCTTCTGCGCCTGGGGCGCGGGCGCGGAAGCGGTGGTCCTGCCGGGAGCGGCGTACCGGAACGTGCCGGCGTTCGTGGCGGAGCGCGGCCTCACCGTGTGGTTCTCCACGCCGAGCGCGATCGATCTGGTGCGCCGCACCGGACGGCTCGCCCCGGGCGCGATGCCCGGCCTGCGGTGGAGCTTCTTCGCCGGGGAAGCGCTGACCGTCCGCGACACCGCGGATTGGCGGGCGGCGGCGGGCAATTCCGTGACGGAGAACCTCTATGGCCCGACGGAGCTCACCATCACCGTCGCCGGGTACCGGTGGGACGACGAGGAAACCCCGCGCGTCGCGGTGAACGGCGTGGTGCCGATCGGCGCGGTGCACGAAGGCCATGAATACGTGCTCATAGACGAGAACGAGGCGGGGGAGGGCGAACTCGCCATCGCCGGACCGCAGCTGACGCCGGGCTACCTCGACCCGGCCGACGAGCAGGGCCGGTTCCTCGACCGCGACGGGCAGCGCTTCTACCGCACCGGCGATCGGGTGCGCCGGCTCGGCGGCGACGATCTGGCGTACCTCGGGCGGCTCGATTCGCAGGTGCAGGTGCTCGGCTGGCGCGTGGAGCTCACCGAGGTGGAGCACGCGCTGGAGACGTGCGGGGTGCAGGCGGTGGCGCTCGGCGTCCAAGGGGACGGCGGGACCGAGCTGTTCGTCTTCTACACCGGGCCGCGGCGGCCGGTGATCGAACTGGTGCGGGCGTTGCGGGCGGTGCTGCCCGAGGGAGTGATCCCGCGGCGGTACGAGCACGTCGAGGAGTTCCCGCTGAATTCGAACCGCAAGATCGACCGGAAGACGCTCGCCGCGCGCGCCGCGGAGATTCTCAGCCCCGTCCCCGCTTAAGGCCCAATGCCAGGAACTTATTATAGGCCGCGTTGACCTCGGCCCGCTGACCGTCCACAAAGGACGTCAACTGCGCCGAAACGCCCGATTTGCTGCCAGGTGGCCGGGTCTTGAAGTACGTGAGGGGAACCCTGAGGGACTCTGATTCCCTCAGGGTTCCCCTCACGGACCACAACCCGGCTTCCGTTCCCGGGCCGGGGTCCACAGCGACGTGCGCTCAACCGGATCGAGCCAGCTGAGCTGCGGAAACACGTCAGCAGCGCGTCCACAGCACAATCTTCAGTTCCTGGCATTGCGCTTAAGGTCCGTGAAGGGCTCCTTGGGGGAATCAGATTCCCGGAAGGAGCCCTTCACGGACCGGCAGACTGCCAGCTAGGGGCCGTTAGGGGTGTGGATCACCGCCTGCGCGCGGATAACTTTCCGGACGTCGGGGAGCTATCCCGCGCAGGCACGGTGATTCTACGAATCCTTTCGGGAGTGGCAGTCGTGAACGAATCCGGTTCTCTCGTCCATGCCCTGCTCGACGCGGCGGTGGCCAGTGCGCCGGACGCCGCCGCGGTGCGCGACCGGGCGGGGGTGTGGACGTATGCCGAGCTGGCCGCTTGGAGTCACGCGGTGGAGGCGGTCCTCGCGAGGCGCGGGGTGCGGCGCGGCGATCGCGTGGTGGTGCAGTTGCCGACGGACCGGGCGCTGGTCGCGCTCTTCCACGGCACATCGCGGCGGGGCGCGGTGTTCGTCCCGATCAACCCGGCGATGAAGCAGTTCCACTTCGACTCCGTCGTCGAGAACGCCGAACCGGTGCTGATCGTCCAGCCGGCTGAGTTCGCTCCACTGTGGACGGAAGTCGAAGAGGCGTACCGCGAGAAGACGCGCGTCGAGCCCACTGACGTCGACCTGGACGACGTCGCGGTACTCGTTTACACCTCCGGCAGCACGGCCGCGCCCAAGGGTGTCATCGGGCCGCACCGGCAGGTCACCTTCGCGGCGGGAGCGATCCAAGCGGTGCTGGGGTACCGCCAGGACGACGTCGTTTTCTGCCGGTTCCCGATGTCCTGGGACTACGGCCTGTACAAGGTCCTCCTCTCGACGCTCGGCCGCAGCGAAATCGTGCTCGCCGACGCCGAGTCCGATCTTCGCCTCCTGCAACGGATGCGCGAGGTCGGCGCGACGGTCGTGCCGATCGTGCCTTCGCTCGCGACGATGATCGCCACGCTGGCCGAGCGCGACCAAGGCGAACCGGCTCCGGTGCGGCTGTTCACCAACACCGGTGCGGCGCTGCCGGATTCGACCATCGAGAAGCTCCGCAACGCTTTCCCCGGTGTCCGCGTGGTCCGGCAGTTCGGCCAGACCGAGTGCAAGCGGATCACCGTGATGCCGCCCGAGGAAGACACTGAACGTCCGGGTTCGTCGGGCCTTCCACTGCCCGGCACGACCGTGCACATCCTCGCCGCCGACGGAACTCCGTTGCCCGCTGGCGAAATCGGCGAGATCGTGGCCGCCGGACCGCACGTGATGCCCGGCTATTGGCGGGCTCCGGAGCTCTCCGCGCGAGCGTTCCGCCGCGACGAGGCCACCGGCGAGCTCCGGCTGCACACCGGCGATTACGGCCGCCTCGACGAGGACGGCTACCTCTACTTCGAGGGTCGCCGCGACGACATGTTCAAGCGCAAGGGAATCCGGATGTCCACTTTGGAGATCGAGGCCGCCGCGATGGACATCCCGGGCGTGCGGGCGGCGGGCGCGATCCCGCCGAGCGAGACGCGCGACCTGGCGATCTGCGTGGAAAGCGACCTGCCGCCGACCACGGTGCTCAAGGAACTGGCGCAGCGGCTCGAGCCGCAGAAGGTGCCCGCGCTGTGCCACGTCGTGGACGAGTTCCCGCTCACCGCGCACGGCAAGAACGCGACGAAGGAACTCGCCCTGCTGGTGGAAGGTGCCCGCAAATGAGCAAGTACGACGAGCTGGCCGCACGGTTCGGCACGCCGGCTTACGTGTACGACCTTGACGTGACCGCCCAGTCGCGCGATCAGCTGTTCAGCCTGCTGCCCGAGGGGTTCGCGGTCTACTACGCGCTGAAGGCCAACCCGCATCCGGAGATCGCCCGCGAACTGCGCGAGGGCGGATGCCGCGCGGAGATCAGCTCGACCGGCGAACTGGCCAACGCGCTCACCGCCGGGTTCGCGCCCGAAGACATCCTCTACACCGGCCCGGGCAAGACGGACGGCGAGCTGGACGCGGCGATCACCGCGGGAGTCCGGTTGTTCTCCGTCGAATCGCTGACTGACCTGCAACACGTCGGTGCGGCTGCGGAGCGGCAGGACACCGTCGCGCGTTGCCTGCTGCGGGTGAACACCACGCAGGGCAGTGCGTCGACCGGGATCCGGATGATGGGCCGTCCGTCGCAGTTCGGCGTCGACGCCGAGACGTTGCCGGAGCTGATGCCGCTGTTCAAGGCGGTCACCGGGGCCAAGATCGTGGGCGCGCACTTCTTCACCATGAGCAACGCGCAGGACGAGGACGCGCTGCTCGGCGAGTACGAGTTCGTGCTGCAGTCGGCCGCGCAGCTGCGTCAGGAAGTGGGCCTGCCGCTGGAACTGCTCGACATCGGCGGCGGGTTCTCGTCGCCGTACGCGGTTCCCGGCGAGCGCACCGACTACCCGAAGCTGCGCAACGGTTTGGAGCAGCTTCTCGACCTCTACCTGCCCGAGTGGCGCAGCGGTGCGGTCGAGCTGGCGTGCGAATCCGGCCGGTATCTCTCCGGGACCTGCGGGACGCTGCTGGCCAGCGTCGTGAACGTGAAAGAGAGCCGCGGTCACCGGTTCGTCATTCTCGACGCCGGGATCAACGTGGTCGGCGGCCTTTCCGGCATTGGACGCCTGCTGCCCGCCGCCGTCGGGGTCGAGCAGATCGGGGACAACCCGGGCCAACTCGTCGGTCCACTGTGCACTCCCGGCGACTCGCTCTCGAAGGCCGCGAAACTGCCCGAGCTGGCCGCCGGAGACCTGCTGACTGTGCCGAACGTGGGTGCGTACGGCGTCACCGCGAGTCTGATCAGCTTTCTCGGCCGCCCCGCGCCGACCGAAGTCGTGGTGCGCGGCAACGAAGTCATTTCGGTGTCCCGTTTGGACTATCAGCGGGCCTATGAGGTGTCGCTATGAGCGAGGAGGTCCGCGCTTACGGCGGCAGCATCGTCGAAGAACCCAGCGGGCGCACGGTGATCGTGAGCAGCATGGCGTCGGACTCGCACACCTGGAACCTCGTCTACCTCGAACTTCTCGTGGGCGAACTCGGTTTCGACGTCGTAAACCTCGGCGCCTGTGTACCGGACGAACTGCTGGAGTCCGAATGCGTCAGCCGCAGTCCGGCGATGCTGGTGCTGAGCAGCGTCAACGGACACGGCTACCAAGACGGGCTCCGGGTCGTGCAGCGGCTTCGAGCGATCCCCGAGCTGCGCCGGTTGCCGATCGTCATCGGCGGAAAGCTCGGCACTGGCGGCCCGCTGTCCGACGAACAGACCGCGGAACTGCTGTTCGCCGGGTTCGACGGAGTCTTCGACGAGCAGAACGCCGCCGCCTTCCGGCACTTCGCGGCCACGCTTCCCGGCGGGGTCAGCCAGTTGGAGGGAGCGTGAGCTTCGAGCGGTTCGTAGCGCAGCGGCACGCGGCCGGGGAACTGGTCGTGCAGCCGCGCATGGGCTTCGACAGTCCGGCCGCGATGCGCGCCGGGCTGGTCGCGACCAAGCTCGCGAACGCCGCGACCGTCGGCACGCTCACGCTCGACAGCTACACCCGCGTCCGCGACACCGATTCCGCGGAACACGCGCTGCGCAACGGAATTCCGCTCAACGGCTACCCGATCGTCAACCACCCGTCCGAGGTGACCCGGGCGATGCTCGACGGTCTCGAAGGCCCGGATTTCCCGGTGCAGGTCCGGCACGGTTCGGCCCGGCCGGTGGACATCTTCCGCGCGATGATCGCCGCCGGGTTGCACGCCACCGAAGGCGGCCCGATCTCCTACTGCCTGCCCTACAGCCGCACGCCGCTCGACGAATCCGTGCGGAATTGGGCGTATTGCTGCGATCTGCTGGTCGACGCGGAACATCCGGGCGGCCGTCCGCATCTGGAGACGTTCGGCGGCTGCATGCTCGGACAGCTGTGTCCGCCGAGCGAGCTGGTCGCGATCAGCGTGCTGGAAGCGTTGTTCTTCTACCGCAAGGGTGTGCGCAGCATTTCGGTGAGCTACGCGCAGCAGACGAACCTGCAGCAGGACCGCGAGGCCGTCGCCGCGCTGCGCCGGTTGTGCGCCGAGTTCCTGCCGGAAGCGACGTGGCACGTGGTGATTTACGCGTACATGGGCCTCTTCCCGCGCACGCCCGACGGTGCGATGTTGTTGCTGGGCAAGGCCGCCGAGCTGGCGATGAGCACCGGTTCGGAGCGGCTGATCGTCAAGACCGCCGCCGAAGCCCACCGTATCCCGACTGTCGCCGAGAACGTGACCGCGCTCGAACACGCGGCAGCCTCGGCGAACGGCAGCAAGGCCAGCAAGACCATCGTGGACGAAGACAACCAGGTCTACCGCGAGGCCTACGCCCTGGTCGACGCGGTCCTCAACAGCCACGCCGATCTCGACCGCGCGCTCGTGGTCGCCTTCAAACGCGGTCTGCTCGACGTGCCGTACTGCCTGCATCCGGACAACGCCGGGCAGGCGCGCAGCACGCTCGACGCGGACGGCCGGCTCGGGTGGTCCGAGCTCGGTTCGCTGCCGTTGCGCGGGATCGCCGAACGCGCGCCGAGCGGCCGGATCACCTCGTCGACGCTGATGTCGGCGCTCTCGTACGTCCAGCACACCCATGACACCCAGGCATTGGAGCAGCCGATGACCGCGATCGGAGGGGAACCGCGATGAGCACTCGCCGGACTGTCCGGGCGTATCCGTTCGACATGCACGAGACGTCCGTTTCCGAGACCTACCACCAGTTGCAGCGCGACGAGCCGATGAGCCGGGTGCAGTTGCCCTTCGGCGAGCAGGCTTGGCTGGCGACGAAGTACGCCGACGTCAAGCTGGTCAGCGCCGACCCGAGGTTCAGCCGCGAGCTGGCCCAGGGGCTCGACCAGCCGCGGATGCGCCGTCAGCAGATGGGCGACGGCATCATGGGCATGGACCCGCCGGACCACACCCGCCTGCGCCGCCTGGTGATGAAGGCGTTCACCGCGCGTCGGCTGGAGGCGATGCGCGAGAGCGTCCGCACGCTGACGCACGAGCTGATCGACGCGATGATCGAGAACGGCGCGCCCGGCGACCTTGTCGAGGATCTCGCGCGGCCGCTGCCGGTCACGGTGATCTGCAACCTGCTCGGCGTGCCGAAGGAAGACCACACGATCTTCCGCGAGTGGACCCAGGCGCTGGTCAGCGACGCCACGGCGAAGGGCGACGTGCTCGACGTCTACGGCGATCAGCTGGACAACTACGTGGCCCAACTGGTCGCGCAGCGCCGCGAGGACCCGACCGACGACCTCCTCGGCGCGCTCGTCTACGCCCGCGACGCGGGTGACAAGCTCTCCGAGAACGAGCTCATCTCGATCGCCGGCGCGGGCCTGCTCACCGGTGGCGTGGAGACGGTTTCCTCGGCCCTGCCGAGCTTCGTCTTCACCCTGCTGACGCAGCCGGAGCTGCTCGCGCAACTGCGGGCGCAGCCGGAGATCCTGCCGACCGCGGTGGAGGAACTGCTGCGGTGGGTGCCGATCAACACCGCGGCGATGTTCGCCCGCTATGCCCGCGAGGACATCCGGATCGGCGACGTCGTGGTGCGGGCGGGCGATCCGGTGCTGCCCGCGCTGCACGCCGCGAACCGCGACCCGGAGGTGTTCGCGAACCCGGACGTCATCGACCTCACCCGCAGCCCGAACCCGCACGTCGCGTTCGGGCACGGCCCGCACCACTGCATCGGGGCGCAGCTGGCCCGGCTGGAACTGCAGGAGGCGCTGAAAGCGATTCTGGAGCGGTTCC
Source organism: Amycolatopsis halotolerans (assembly GCF_042647905.1). NCBI lineage: Bacteria > Bacillati > Actinomycetota > Actinomycetes > Pseudonocardiales > Pseudonocardiaceae > Amycolatopsis > Amycolatopsis halotolerans. The sequence continues at coordinate 92,348 of NZ_JBHRWI010000081.1, read as the reverse complement.
CGGAATTGCGGCTCGCGGACGGGCGCGACGGCGTGAAATGGGAGTACGGGGTGATCGTGCGCGGCCCGTCGCTGCTGCGCGTCGCCTGGTGATTTCCCGCCCCTAACGACGTTTTCTGGGGATCCGGCGCGGCGCGAGCCCGCCTTACGATCCGACCGACGACCCATGAATGCTGCCTGGCTACCGCGGTGGAGTGCGCAATGCGTGAGAGTGAGAAGAATCGGGAATCCGGCTTCGCGGAGCGGCTGACGCTTCTGCCGCCGGCGGACCGCGCGGGGTTCCTCGCCGGCGTGGTCCACGACGCGACGCGGGCGGCGCTGCAGGCCGCGCTGCCCGAGGTTCCGGCCGTCCTCGACCCGGAGAAAGCGTTCTCCGACCACGGTTTCGACTCGCTCGCGGCGGTGGAGCTGCACGCGCGGCTCACCGACGCGACCGGGATGGACCTGCCGGTGACGCTGGCCTTCGACTATCCGACCCCGGCCGCGGTCGCGCGTTTCCTGCACGCCGAGGTGTTCGGCGCGGAGGAAACAGTCGCGGCGCCGGCCGCCGGCGGAGCGAACGACGAGCCGGTCGCGATCGTCGGCATCGGCTGCCGCTACCCGGGCGGCGCGGTGTCGCCGGAAGCGTTGTGGCAGCTGGTCGCCGACGAGGTGCACACCATCTCCGGCTTCCCGGAGGACCGCGGCTGGGACCTCGACAGCCTCTACGACCCGGACCCCGACAAGCCGGGCAGCAGCTACGTCACCTCGGGCGGATTCCTGCCCGGCGCCGGGGAATTCGACGCCGGGTTCTTCGGCATCGCGCCCCGCGAAGCGTCCGCGATGGACCCGCAGCAGCGGCTCGTTCTCGAGACCGCGTGGGAAGCGCTGGAGCGGGCCAAGATCGACCCGTCCACGCTGCGCGGCACTCCGGGCGGCGTGTTCATCGGCGCGGAGGCACAGGAGTACGGCCCGCGGCTGCACGAAGCTCCCGACGGTCTCGACGGCTACCTTCTCACCGGCAACGCGCCCAGCGTCGTCTCGGGGCGGGTCGCTTACGCGCTCGGTCTCGAAGGACCGACGCTGACCGTTGACACCGCTTGCTCCGGCTCGCTGGTCGCGCTGCACTTGGCGGTGCAGGCGTTGCGGCGTGGGGAAACCCAGCTCGCGCTCGCTGGTGGCGTCGCGGTGATGGGTGCGCCGGGCACGTTCACTGCCTTCAGCCGTCAGCGTGGTCTCGCGGAAGACGGTCGCTGCAAGGCGTTCGCGGCGGCTGCGGACGGCACTGGGTTCGCTGAGGGTGTCGGTGTCCTGGTGCTGGAGCGGCTTTCCGACGCGGTCGCGAATGGACACACGGTGCTCGCTGTGGTTCGCGGCTCGGCGATCAACTCCGACGGTGCGTCGAACGGCCTTACCGCGCCGAATGGTCCGTCGCAGCAGCGCGTGATCAAGCGCGCGCTGGCGGACGCTGGTCTGGAGGCGTCCGATGTGGACGCGGTCGAGGCGCACGGCACCGGTACCCGGCTCGGCGACCCGATCGAGGCGCAGGCGCTGCTGTCCACCTACGGTCAGGACCGCGAGACGCCGCTGCTCCTCGGGTCGATCAAGTCGAACATCGGTCACACGCAGGCTGCGGCGGGTGTCGCGGGCATCATCAAGATGGTCGAGGCGATCCGGCACGGCGTGCTCCCGAAGACGCTGCATGTGGACGAGCCGACGCCGCACGTCGACTGGACTGCCGGTGCCGTCGAGCTGCTGACCGAGCAGCGGGAATGGCCGGAGGGCGAACGTCCGCGCCGCGCTGGGATTTCGTCGTTCGGCGTGAGCGGCACCAACGCGCACGTCATCATCGAGCAGGCTCCGGCCGTCGAAACCACGGAAACCACGAGTGACGAGTTGCCGGTCGTTCCGCTCGTTGTCTCGGCGCGCAGCGAAGAGGCGCTGAAGGCACAGGCCGCCGCACTGGTGTCCACTGTGGAATCCCAGTCGCTGACTGACCTCGGTTTCTCGCTCGCCACTACACGAGCCGCGCACGACCAGCGCGCCGTCGTCGTCGCGCAGGACATCGCCGACGCGGTGCGCGGGTTGCAGGCGCTCGCGGCGGGGGAGCAGGACCCGAACGTCGTGCTCGGGGAGCGCACGCCGGGCAAGCTCGCGATGTTGTTCACCGGGCAGGGCTCGCAGCGCCTCGCGATGGGGCGCGAGCTGTATCTGGCGTACCCGAAGTTCGCTGAGGTCTTCGATGAGGCCCTCGACCACCTCGACGTGCAGATGGAGACCCCGCTCCGCGACGTCCTCTTCGGCGACAACGCCGCGGAGCTGAACGAGACGCAGTACACCCAGTGCGCCTTGTTCGCGGTCGAGGTCGCGTTGGCGCGGCTGCTCGAATCGTGGGGCGTGCGGCCGGACATCCTGCTCGGCCACTCGATCGGCGAGCTCGCCGCCGCGCACATCGCGGGCGTGTGGTCGCTCGCCGACGCGTGCCTGGTCGTCGCCGCTCGCGGACGACTGATGCAGGCGTTGCCGGAGGGTGGCGCGATGGTCGCCATCGCGGCGACCGAGGACGAGGTCCAGCCGCTGCTGGACGACCAGGTCAGCCTGGCCGCGGTGAACGGTCCGACGTCGGTCGTCGTTTCCGGCGAGCGCGAAGCGGTGGAAGCCGTCGTGTCGGTGTTCCGCATGCAGGGCCGCAAGATCAGCGAGCTGCGCGTCTCGCACGCGTTCCACTCGCCGCTGATGGAGCCGATGCTGGCCGAGTTCCGCGAGATCCTCGAGGTGGTCGACTACGCGGCCCCGGCGATCCCGGTCGTCTCGAACGTGACCGGCCGGATCGCGACCGCCGAAGAACTCTGCTCGCCCGGGTACTGGCTGTGGCACGTCCGCCGCGCGGTGCGGTTCGCCGACGGCGTCCAGGCGCTGGTCGACGCCGGTGTGACCACGGCGATCGAGGTCGGCCCGGACGCCGTGCTGTCGGCGATGGCCGCCGGCACGAGCGACGCCATCGCGTTCACCTCCGCGCAGCGCCGCGACCGGCCCGAGGTCACCACCCTCGCCGCCGCGCTCGGCCGCCTGCACACCCGTGGCGTGGCGATCGACTGGACGGCCTTCTTCGGTCCGGCACAGGTTGTCGACTTGCCGACGTATGCCTTCCAGCACAAGCACTACTGGCTCACCGCGCCGACCGGACACGGCGACGCGGCGGACTTCGGCCAGCTGGCTTCCGGGCACCCGCTGCTCGCCGCCGAGATCGGCCTGGCGGGCGACGACGGCCTGGTCCTCACCGGCCGCGTCGCGCTGCGGACGCACCCGTGGCTGGCCGACCACGCGATCGCGGGCACCCCGGTGCTGCCGGGTACCGCGTTCGTCGAGATGGCTTTGCACGCCGCGGCCCAGGTCGGCTACGGCGTGGTCGACGAGCTGACGCTGCAGGCCCCGCTCGCGCTGCCGGAGACCGGTGGCGTCGCGCTGCAGACGCTGGTCGGCCCGGACGTCGACGGCCGCCGCACCATCGAGTTCCACTCCCGTCCCGACAACGACGCCGACGCGGCCTGGACCCGGCACGCCATCGGTGTCCTCGCCGCTGGCCCGGTCGTCGAGCCCGCCCCGCGCGGCGAATGGCCGCCCGCCGGTGCCGAAGTGGTCGCGACGAGCGAGCTGTACACCGAACTGGCCGCGCAGGGGTACGGCTACGGCCCACTGTTCCAGGGCCTGCGGACCGCGTGGAAGCGCGATGACGTCGTGTTCGCCGAGGTCGCGCTGCCCGCGACCGGTCGCGACGCGGCGTTCGGCGTCCACCCGGCGCTGCTCGACGCGGTCCTGCACGCCACCGACTTCGCCCCGGGCGAGGCACGGGAGCCGGACGAGATCCGGCTGCCGTTCGCGTGGACCGGCGTGCGGCTGCACGCTTCCGGCGCGACCGAGGTCCGGGTGCGGATCACGTCCCCGGCCACCGGCGGTGTCTCGATCGACGTGACGGACTTGGCTGGTACGCCGGTGCTGTCCGTCGAATCGTTCCGCTCGCGGCCGGTCCGCGAGGCCGACCTCGGGACCCAGGCGCGCGACCTGCTGTACACCGTCGAATGGACGCCGGTCACCAGCGAATCCGCGCTGCCGACGCTGGCGTCGCTGGGTTCAGTCAGCGGCTTCGACGTTCCGGTGGTCGACTCGCTGGTGTCGCTGGTCGACGTGCCCGAGGTCGTGCTGCTGCCGGTTTCCGTGCCGGGCAAGAACATCGCCGCCGCTGCCAAGCAGACCGCGCACCGCGTGCGGACTGTGCTGCAGCAATGGCTGGAGGGCGACCGCTACGCGTCGTCGCGGCTGGTCGTGCTGACGCGCGGCTCGCTGGCCGACTCCGCCGTCCGCGGTCTCGTGCGTTCAGCCCAGGCCGAGCACCCTGGTCGCGTGGTCCTGGTCGAGGGCGCTGCCACCACGGCGACCCTGGCCACCGCGCTCGGCTCGGGCGAGCCGGAGCTGCGCATCGACGGTGACACGGTCTCCGCCGGTCGGATGGTCCGGCTGGCCGCCGAGTCTGGCGAGCCGACTTGGCGCGCCGACGGCACTGTGCTGATCACCGGCGGCACCGGCGGTCTCGGTGCCCAGGTCGCGAAGCACCTGGTCACGAAGCACGGCGTCCGCAGCCTGCTGCTGCTCAGCCGCCGTGGTCCCAACGCGCCGGGCGCTTCCGAGCTGGTCGAAGAGCTGGCCGAGCTGGGAGCGACCGCGAAGGTGGTCGCCTCGGACGTCAGCAAGAAGCGTTCGCTGTCGGCGGCCATCAAGAAGGCCGAGCACCCGCTGTCCGCCGTCGTGCACACCGCTGGCGTGCTGGACAACGCGATGATCGGCTCGCTGACCGCCGAGCAGCTCGACGCGGTCCTGGCTCCGAAGCTCGACGCGGCGTGGGCGCTGCACGAGCTGACTGCGGAGCTGGACCTGTCGGCGTTCGTCCTGTTCTCCTCTTCGGCGGGCCTCGCCGACGGTGCCGGACAAGCGAACTACGCCGCGGGCAACACCTTCCTCGACGCACTCGCCGAGCACCGCCACGCCGCTGGCCTGCCCGCGACGTCGCTGGCCTGGGGTCTCTGGGCCCCGGACGCCGGTCAGGCGATCGGCATGGGCGCGACACTGTCCGAAGTGGACCGCAACCGCATCGCGCGGCTGGGTCTGGCTCCGCTGACCGTGTCGGAAAGCCTTGCTGCCCTTGACGCCGCGCTCGGCACCGGCGTCCCGACGGTCGTGCCGACCCGCGTCGATCGGGCCGCACTGCGGTCGCGCGGCGAGGACGTTCCGGCCGTGCTGCGCGGGCTCGTTCCCGCCGGTCGTCGCCGGATCGCCGTCGCCAGCGGTGAAGTGACGCCCGAGCAGCAGTTCGCCGAGCGGTTCGCGCACCTCGCCGAGGCCGACCGAGACCGTGCGCTGCTCGACCTGGTGCGCACGCACGTCGCGGCCGTTCTCGGCCACGACAGCGCCGACGCGATCAGCCCGGCTCGCCCGTTCGGCGAGATCGGGTTCGACTCGCTGGCCGCGGTGGAACTGCGCAACATCCTCGACTCGGTCACCGGCATGCGGCTGCCCGCGACGCTGGTGTTCGACTACCCGACGCCGCGCGCGCTCGCCGAGTACCTGGCGTCGCGGCTGGCCGGGCTGGCTCCTGCGCGTCTCGTTGCCCCGGTGACCACTGTGGACCCGGAGGAGCCGATCGCCATCGTCGGCATCGCTTGCCGCTACCCAGGTGGCGTCGCGACGCCGGAAGACCTGTGGCGACTCGTGTCCGAGGGCGAGGAAGCGCTGTCCGGCTTCCCGGTCGACCGCGGCTGGAACGTCGACTCGCTGTATGACCCGGAGCCCGGCAAGCCCGGCCACTCCTACGTCAAGCACGGCGCCTTCCTGCACGACGCGGCCGAGTTCGACGCGGACTTCTTCGAGATCAGCCCGCGCGAGGCGGCGGCGATGGACCCGCAGCAGCGGCTGTTGCTGGAGGTGTCCTGGGAAGCGTTCGAGCGCGCCGGAATCGACCCGGTCGCCTTGCGCGGCAGCGCGACCGGGGTGTTCGCCGGTGTGATGTACCACGACTGGGGCACTCGCCTCGGTACGGTCTCCGACGACATCGCGGGCTACCTCGGCAACGGCAGCCTCGCCAGCGTCGTGTCCGGTCGCGTGTCGTACGCGCTGGGCCTCGAAGGCCCGACGGTCACTGTGGACACTGCCTGCTCGTCGTCGCTGGTCGCGCTGCACTGGGCGGTGCAGGCGCTGCGTCGCGGCGAGTGCACGCTGGCGCTGGCCGGCGGTGTCACCGTGATGTCCACTCCGGACACTTTCATCGACTTCAGTCGTCAGCGCGGGCTTTCCGCCGACGGCCGGTGCAAGGCGTTCGCTGAGGCGGCGGACGGCACCGGCTGGGGCGAGGGCGCGGGCATGCTGCTCGTCGAGCGGCTGTCCGACGCTCGCCGCAACGGGCACCCAGTGCTCGCGGTCCTCCGCGGCTCGGCGGTGAACCACGACGGCGCGTCGAACGGCCTTACCGCGCCGAACGGGCCTTCGCAGCAGCGGGTGATCGCCAAGGCGCTGGCCGACGCTGGTCTGCAGCCGTCCGAAGTGGACGCTGTCGAGGGGCACGGCACCGGCACCACGCTGGGCGACCCGATCGAGGCGCAGGCGCTGCTGGCCACCTACGGCCAGGACCGTTCCGAGGACCAGCCGTTGTGGCTCGGGTCGATCAAGTCGAACATCGGCCACACCCAGGCCGCGGCGGGTGTCGCGGGCATCATCAAGATGGTCATGGCGATGCGGCACGGCCAGTTGCCGCAGACGCTGCACGTCGACCGTCCGTCCACTGTGGTCGATTGGGAGACCGGCGCGGTCCGGCTGCTGACCGAAGCACGGGACTGGTCGCCGGACCGGCCGCGCCGCGCCGCGGTGTCGTCGTTCGGCATCAGCGGCACGAACGCGCACGTCATCCTGGAACAGGCTCCGGCGATCCCGGTCGAGCGGCCTTCCGAGACCCAGACGATCGTTCCCGTCGCACTGTCCGGCCGGTCCGCCGCCGCGGTGCGCGGGCAAGCGGCGCGACTGCGTTCTTGGCTGGCTGAGGGCGTTTCCGTCGCGGAGATCGCGCGTTCGCTGGCTGCGACGCGGGCCTCTCTCGAACATCGCGCGGTGGTTGTCGCCGAGACCGCGGCCGAACTTGCCGACGGACTCGACGCGCTGGCGAGCGGCGATGCACCGACGGGCCAGGTCGTGGACGGGAAGCTCGCCTTCCTGTTCTCCGGCCAGGGCGCGCAGCGGGTTGGCATGGGACGCGAGCTGTACGACGCGTACCCGGCCTTCGCGACGGCGTTCGACGCGGTGTGCGCGGCGATCGACCCGCTGGTCGACGTGCCGCTGCGGGACGTCGTGTTCGGCACCACCGAACTCGCCGACCGCGGCCTGCTGGACCAGACGCAGTACACCCAGACCGGGCTTTTCGCGGTCGAGGTCGCGCTGTTCCGGCTAGCCGAGTCGTGGGGCTTCCGGCCCGACGCGCTCGCCGGGCACTCGATCGGCGAGCTGGCCGCGGCTCACGTCGCGGGCGTGCTTTCCCTGGAGGGCGCGGCAAAGCTGGTCGCCGCGCGCGGCCGGTTGATGGGTGCGCTGAACGATCGTCGCGGCGCGATGGTTTCGTTCGCCGCGACCGAAGAGACGGTTCGCGAACTGCTGCGGGGCCACGAGGACGCGGTCAGCATCGCAGCGGTGAACGGCCTGGCCGCCGTGGTCATCTCGGGCGACGCGGACGTGGTCGCCGAGATCGAGCGGTCGGCCGGCGATGTCCAAACGCGACGGTTGCGCGTGAGCCACGCGTTCCACTCGCCGCTGATGACGCCGATGCTCGACGAGTTCCGCGAGATCGCCGCTGGCTTGAAGTACGACGCGCCGAAGATCCCGATCGTCTCGACGGTCACTGGGAAACTCGCCACCGACGACGAGCTGCGTTCGCCGGAATACTGGGTCACCCATGTCCGCGAGACGGTCCGGTTCGGCGCTGCGGTCACGACTCTGGCGGAGAGCGGCGTCCAGACGTTCCTGGAGATCGGTCCGGACAGCGTGCTGTCCGCGCTCGGTCCGCAGATCGTCGACGCGGAGTTCGTCCCGTTCGGACGGCGCGACCAGGACGAGGTGCGCACCGCGCTCACCGCGGCCGGTCGTCTCCACATCCGCGGCGCGGCGAAGCTCGGCCCGCTGCTCGGCGACGGTCCGGTCAGGCTCGACCTGCCGACGTATGCCTTCCAGCACAAGCGTTACTGGCTCGACGCGACGCCGTCCAGCGATGTCGCTTCGGTCGGTCAGCAGCCGCTGGCGCACCCGATGCTGGGCGCGGTCGTGGCACTGTCCGGTTCGGACACCACTGTCCTCACTGGACGGTTGTCCGCTTCCTCGGTGCCGTGGGTGGCCGACCACGTGGTGAAGGGCGCGATCCTGGTGCCCGGCACCGGATTCGTCGAGCTGGCGGTCGCCGCTGGTGACCAGGTCGGACACCCGGTGGTCGAGGAGTTGACGCTGCAAGCGCCGCTCATCCTGCCGCCGGACGGCGCGGTCGCGCTCCAGGTCGTGGTCGGCCCCGCGAACGGCGACCGCCGCCCGGTCACCGTGTTCTCCCGCCCGGTCGAATCGGACGGCGACTGGACCCAGCACGCGCTGGGCACCCTGTCCGCCGCCGCGCGGCCGGAACCGGCTGGCCTCACCGAATGGCCGCCGGCGGGCGCGACCCCGATCCCGGTCGAGGGCGCGTACGAACTGCTCAACGAACGTGGCTACGGCTACGGCCCGGCGTTCCAGGGCCTCCAGGCCGCGTGGCGACGAGGCAACGAGGTGTTCGCCGAGGTCGCGCTGCCGGAACCGGCGGCGTCCACGGCGGGTTCCTACGGCCTGCACCCGGCGCTTCTCGACACCGCGATGCACGCCGACCTGCTCGGCGACCCGAGCGGTTCGACGCTGCTTCCGTTCGTGTGGAACGGCGTCACACTGCACGCGGTCGGCGCTTCCGTGCTGCGAGTGCGGATCGTGCGGATCGACGGCGACGAGCTGTCCTCGATCGAGGTCGCGGACGGCGAAGGCAATCCGGTCGCTTCGGTCGAGTCGCTGGTCTCGCGGCCGGTGCGGACCGAACTGGCCGCGCAGGCGGAGACCACGGACGGTTCGCTGCTCAAGATCGGCTGGCAGTCCGTGCCGGTCCCGGCCGCGGAGCCGGGCGACGTCGTCGCGATCGGCCGTGGCCGAGTCGGCGTGGCCGCCACCTACAGCGGGTTCGCGGACCTGCTCGGTGCGGTGGACCGCGGCGAGCCGGTGCCCGGTCTCGTGACGCTCTCGGTGCCTGCCGCGGATGGCACGGTGCCGGAATCGGCGCGGGCCAACGTGACCTGGCTGCTCGCCGAGATCCAGGCGTGGCTGGCCGAATCGCGGCTGACCGACACGAAGCTCGCCATCGTCACGCAGTCGGCGGTCCCGGCTGGCGAGTCCACTGTGGACGTCACCCAGGGTCTGCTGTGGGGCCTCGCCCGGGCGGCGCAAGCCGAGCACCCCGGCCGCGTGTTCCTGATCGACGCCGACACGGATACCAAGGTCGAGACGATCGCCGCGGTGGTCGCGTCGGGTGAGCCGGAAGCGGCGATCCGCGCCGGTTCGGTGCTCGCCCCGCGCTACACCCGCGCCGAATCGACCGGCACGACCTCGTGGGACGGCACCGTCCTGATCACCGGCGGCACCGGCGGTCTCGGCAGCCTGCTGGCGCGCTACCTGGTGGCCGAGCACGGCGTGGAGAGCCTCGTGCTCACCAGCCGCCGCGGTCTCGACGCTCCGGGCGCCACGCAGCTGGTCGAAGAGTTGACCGACCTGGGCGCGACGGTCCAGGTGGCGGCTTGCGACGTCGCGGACCGCGAGGCGGTCGAGCAGCTGGTCAACGGTCTGCCGGACCTCGGCGCGGTGGTGCACGCCGCCGGTACCGCCGACAGCGGCGTCTTCGATTCCCTCACCGCAGAACAGCTTGACAAGGTGCTGCGGCCGAAGGTTGACGCGGCTTGGCACCTGCACGAACTGACCGCTGACCGGCAGCTGTCCGCGTTCGTCATGTTCTCCTCGGCAGGCGGCCAGGTGCTCCCCGCCGGACAGGCGAACTACGCGGCGGCCAACGCCTTCCTCGACGGGCTCGCTGAACACCGGCGCGCGGCCGGACTTCCGGCAACCGCGCTGGCCTGGGGTCTGTGGGCGGAGAACACCGGACTCGGCGGCGACCTCGCCGAAGCCGACCTCGCCCGGATGGCCCGCCTGGGCCTGCCCGCGGTGACCGCCGAGCAGGGCCTGGCCCTGTTCGACGCCGCCGTGGCCACGGAAGACGCGGTCATCGCGCCGCTTCGCGTGGACGTCCCGGCGCTGCGAGCGCGTACCGACGAACTGCCCGCACTGCTGCGTGGTTTCGTGCCGCCGAAGGCGCGTCGCGTGGCGAAGGCGGCCAAGGCGGCGGACAACGCGCTCGCCGACGAACTGGCCGCATTGGTCGAAAGCGAACGTGACCGGGTGCTGCTCGACCTCGTCCGCACGCAGGTGGCCACCGTGCTCGGCTACGCGGACAAGTCCGAAGTGGACGGAACGCGGGCGTTCAAGGAGCTGGGCTTCGACTCGCTCGCCGCGGTCGAACTCCGCAACCTCCTCGGCACCGCGACCGGCCTGACGCTGCCCGCGACGCTGATCTTCGACCACCCGACCGCCAAGGCCGTCGCGGACTTCGTGAAGGGCAAGCTGCTCGGCGCCGTCGCGAAGGCGCCGGCGACGACGGCCCGGACGAACGCGTCGATGCAGGAGCCGATCGCGATCGTCGGCATGGCCTGCCGCTACCCCGGCGGCGTCCGGTCGCCGGAGGACCTGTGGCGGCTGCTGGTCGACGAGGTCGACGCGGTGTCCGGCTTCCCGACCAACCGCGGCTGGGACACCGAAGGCATCTACGACCCGGAGCGCGGCAAACGCGGCAAGACCTACGCCAACCAGGGCGGCTTCCTGCACGACGCGGCGGAGTTCGACCCGGCGTTCTTCGGCATCGGCCCGCGCGAGGCGATGGCGATGGACCCGCAGCAGCGGCTCCTGCTGGAGACCGCGTGGGAGGCCATCGAGCGCGCCGGGATCGACCCGACCGTACTGCGCGGCAGCCTGACCGGCGTCTTCACCGGCGCGATGTACGACGACTACGGCAGCCGCGCTCCCGGCGCCCCGGCCGACGTCGCCGCCTACATCCCGAACGGCAGCTCCGGCGCGGTCGTCTCCGGCCGCATCTCCTACCTGCTCGGCCTCGAGGGCCCGAGCATGACGGTGGACACCGCGTGCTCGTCCTCGCTGGTCACGCTGCACCTCGCGGTGCAGGCGCTGCGGGCGGGGGAGTGCGGGCTGGCGCTGGCCGGGGGTGTCACGGTGCTGTCGCAGTCGGACCTGTTCGTCGACTCCAGCCGCCAGGGCGTGCTTTCGCCCAACGGCCGGTCGAAGTCGTTCTCCGCGGCTTCGGACGGCGTCGGCTGGGCCGAGGGCGCGGGTCTGCTCCTGCTGGAGCGGCTGTCCGACGCACAGCGCAACGGCCACGAGGTGCTCGCGGTGGTCCGGTCGAGCGCGGTCAACCAGGACGGTGCGTCCAACGGCCTGACCGCCCCGAACGGCCCGTCGCAGGAACGCGTGATCCACGCGGCCCTCGCGGCTGGCGGGCTGCAACCGTCCGATGTGGACGCTGTCGAGGCGCACGGTTCGGGCACGAAGCTCGGCGACCCGATCGAAGCGCAGGCACTGCTGGCCACCTACGGCCAGGACCGCGAGCGGCCGCTGTACCTGGGTTCGGTGAAGTCGAACATCGGCCACGCGCAGGCGTCCGGTGGTGCGGCTGGCGTGATGAAGGTCGTGCAAGCGTTGCGGCACAACATGTTGCCGAAGACGATGCACGTCGACGCGCCGTCGCCGGTCGTCGACTGGACCACGGGCAACATCGAGCTGCTCACCGAGCCGCGGCCGTGGCTGCCGAACGGGCACCCGCGTCGCGCCGGCGTCTCGTCGTTCGGCATCAGCGGCACCAACGCGCACATCATCATCGAGGAGGCACCGCCCGCGCCGGCCACCGAAACCCGGCGCACTGCACCGGAACTCCCGGCAATCCCGTTGCCGCTGGCCGGTTCGGTCGCGTCGGCGCTCGCCGACCAGGCCACCCGGCTGGCCGCGCACCTGCGGGCCAACCCGGACGTCAGCCTGACCGACATCGGCTACTCGCTGGCCACCGGCCGCGCCGCGCTCGACCACCGCGCGGTGGTCCTGGCGGCTGACCGCGAAGCAGCGCTGAAGGCGCTCGACGGACTGGCCGAAGGCCGGACCCCGGCGGGCACTGTGGCGGGCACGGTCAGCTCGGCTGATCTGACGGCGTTCCTGTTCACCGGGCAGGGCGCGCAGCAGCCGGGCATGGGACGCGGACTGTACGAGGCGTTCCCGGCCTTCGCCGGAGCGTTCGACGAGATCTGCGGACTCTTCGACGCCGAGCTGGAAACGCCGCTCAAGCAGGTCATCTGGCAAGACTCGCCGCTGCTCAACCAGACTGCGTACACGCAATGCGCGCTGTTCGCGATCGAGGTCGCGCTGTACCGGCTGGTCGAGTCGTGGGGCGTCACCCCGGATTACGTCGCCGGGCACTCCATCGGCGAACTCGCCGCGGCGCACGTCTCCGGAGTGTTCTCGCTGGCCGACGCCTGCTCGCTGGTCGCCGCTCGCGGGCGGTTGATGCAGGCGCTGCCGACCGGAGGCACGATGGCGGCGATCGCGGCCACTGAGGACGAGGTGCGGGCCTCGCTTCCGGACGGGGTGGACGTCGCGGCGGTGAACGGGCCGCGGTCGGTGGTCATCTCGGGTCCGGAAGAGGCGGTGCAGGCGGCGATGGCGGCCTTCAAGGAAGCCGGTCGCCGGACGAAGCAGCTGGTCGTGTCGCACGCGTTCCACTCGTCGCTGATGGAGCCGATGCTGGCCGAGTTCGCGGTGGTGGCGGAGAAACTGACCTACTCCGCGCCGTCGATCCCGGTGGTGTCGAACGTGACCGGCAAGATCGCGACCGCCGCCGAGCTGTGCTCGCCGCAGTACTGGGTGGGCCACGTGCGGGAGGCCGTCCGGTTCGCCGACGGAGTCAGCACTTTGCTCGCCGCGGGCGTGACGCGCTTCGTGGAGCTCGGGCCGGACGCGGTGCTCACCGGGATGGCGCGCGAATGCGACACCGCGGTGGCCGACCGGCCGGACCGGGTCGTCCAGGTGCCCGCGATGCGGCGCGGCCGGGCCGAGGTGCCGACCGTGTTCACCGCGCTGGCGACGCTGTTCTCCCGGGGCGCGAAGATCGACTGGAAGGCGCTGTTCGCCGGCCAGGGCGCGTCCACTGTGGACCTGCCGACCTACGCGTTCCAGAACAAGTCGTACTGGCTCGACGCGACGAAGCCGACCGGCGACGTCAGCACTTTGGGCGCACAGTCCGCCGGACACCCGCTGCTGGGTGCGCTGGTGGAACTGCCCGACGGCGGTGCGGTGCTCACCGGACGGCTGTCGGTCGCGACGCAGCCGTGGCTGGCCGACCACGTGGTGATGGGGCGGACGATGCTGCCCGGCACCGCGTACGTCGAGCTGGCGATTCACGCCGGTGACCAGGTCGGCTGCAACCTCCTGGAGGAGCTGACGCAGCAGGCTCCGCTGCTGCTGACCGACGACGGGGTCGACCTGCGCGTGGTCATCAGCGCGCCGGACGGCAGCGGTCGCCGGGAGCTGTCGGTGCACTCGCGGACTGAGTCCGGCTGGGTCCAGCACGCCGCGGGCACGCTGGCCAACGGTTCGGCGGCGGACTTCTCGCTGAGCGAATGGCCGCCAGCCGGTGCGGAACAGGTTGACCTGACCGGGTTGTACGACGACCTGGCCGGGCTCGGCTTCGGCTACGGCCCGACGTTCCGCAACCTGCGGGCGATCTGGCTGCGCGAAGGCGAGGTGTACGCCGAGGTCGCGCTGCCGGAAGGCACTGCGGCGAACGAGTTCGGCCTGCACCCGGGCTTGCTCGACTCGGCGCTCGGTGCGACGGACTTCCTGATCCCGGGCGGTCCGAAGGCGTTGACCGAGACGACCATCCCGTTCGCGTGGAACTCGGTGTCGCTGCAGGCCAGCGGCGCGACCGCGCTGCGAGTGCGGGTCCGGAAGACCGACAGCGGCTCGTCGCTCGACCTGGCGGACGCCGCTGGTGCTCCGGTGGCACAGATCGCTTCATTGGTCACGCGGCCGGTGTCGGAAGGCCAGCTCGGCGCGAAGGTGCCGGACTCGCTGTACTGCATCGAATGGCAGCCCGCTTCGGGCGTGCGGCTGGTGCCTTCGCTGGACGGCTGGGCCGTGCTCGGCACCGACGACCTCGGTCTCGGGGTGCCGTTGAAGGCTGAGCCGGTCGATGCGGATGTGCTGGTGCTGCCGGTCGGTTCGGGTGCTGGCTCGGTGCCTTCTCGGGTGCACGAGGTTGTCCAGGAAACGTTGCGGCACTTGCAGAACTGGCTGTCCACTGGGGACGGCAAGCTGGTCGTGGTCACTCGCGACGAGCTGGCGCAGGCTCCGGTCTGGGGCCTGGTGCGGGCCGCGCAGGCGGAGAATCCCGGCCGGATCCAGGTCGTGGACCTCGACGCTTCGGCCGAGTCGGCCCGGGCGCTGCCCGCGGTCGTCGCGTCCGGCGAACCGGAGGCCCGGGTGCGGAACGGCGAGGTGCGCGTGCCGCGGCTGACCCGGGTCACCGAGGTCGGCGAGACGGTCGAGTGGGATCCGGACGGCACGGTGCTGATCACCGGCGGCGCGGGTCTGCTCGGCGGGCTGCTGGCGCGGCACCTGGTCGCTCGCGGTGCCCGTGACCTGGTCCTGACCAGCCGTCGCGGTCTCGACGCGGCGGGAGCGCGGGAACTGGTCGACGAACTGGCCGGCGAGGGTGCGAAGGTGACTGTCGCCGCGTGCGACGTCACCGACCGGGACGCGCTGGCGAAGCTGCTCGACACGCTGCCGCGGCTGACCGCCGTGGTGCACGCGGCCGGGCAGATGGACAGTGCGGTGCTGAGTGCTCTGACGCCGGAGCAGGTAGAGAATGTGTTGCGGCCCAAGGTGGACGCGGCCTGGAACCTGCACGAGCTGACGGCTGCTCGGGACCTGACGGCGTTCGTCCTCTACTCCTCGGCGGGCGGCCTGCTGCTCGCGGCGGGGCAGGCGAACTACGCGGCCGGGAACGTGTTCCTGGACGCGCTGGCCGAGCACCGCTCTTCGCTTGGCCTCCCGGCGACCTCGCTCGCGTGGGGTCCGTGGGAAGGCACCGACGGCGAGGTGGACCTGGCGCACATCGCCCGATCCGGCGTCGCGGAGCTGACTGCGGCTGAGGGGTTGGAGCTGTTCGATGCGGCGCTGGCTGCTTCGGCGGCGGCATTGGTGCCGGTGAAGCTCGATCTCAAGGACGCTGACCGCGCGTCGGCGCTCCTGAAGGGTCTCGTCACTGCCGGACCGCGACGGGCCGCTGTCGCCTCGTCGTCGGCAGCAGCACCGGAGGCCGGGTTCGCCGACAAGCTCGCCACGCTCCCGGCGGACGAGCGGGACTCGGCGGCGCTGAACCTGGTGTGCGAGCACACGGCGGCAGTCCTCGGGTATGACGAGGCGTCGGCGGTCGGGGTCGAAAAGGGCTTCACCGACCTGGGCATCGACTCGCTCGCCGCGCTGGAACTGCGCAACCGGCTCGGCGCCGCGACCGGACTGCGACTGCCCGCGACGCTGATCTTCGACTACCCGAGCCCGCTGCCCCTGGCCCGGCACCTGCTGGCGGAACTGGCACCTGCCGAGCCTGAGGTTTCCGCGGAAGAACTGAACGGCACCGACGACGCGGCGGCGGCAGTCGCCTCGATGGACCTGGCCGACCTGGTCCGCTCCGCGATGGGCGGCACCGACGAACGGGGTGAATCCCAGTGACCGACAAGTCCGCTCCTTCGACCGAGCAGATCGTCGCCGCGCTGCGGCAGTCCATGACGGACAACGAACGGCTCCGTGCGGACAACCAGCGGCTGGCCGCGCGGCAGTCCGAGCCGATCGCGATCATCGGCATGGGCTGCCGGTATCCCGGCGGGGTCACCACGCCGGCGCAGCTGTGGGACCTGGTGGCCGGCGGCGTCGACGCGATCGGCGAGTTCCCGGCCGACCGCGGCTGGGACACCGCCGCCCTGCACGACCCGACCGGCGCCCGGCCCGGCACGACCTACTCGAACGAAGGCGGTTTCCTTTACGACGCCGCCGATTTCGAGCCGGAGTTCTTCGGCATCAGCCCGCGCGAGGCGGTCACGCTGGACCCGCAGCAGCGGTTGCTGCTCGAGACCGCGTGGGAAGCCGTCGAACGCGCCGGGATCGTGCCGTCCACGCTGAAGGGCAGCGCGACCGGGGTGTTCACCGGCGTCATGTACCACGACTACGGCGCGGGCAGCAGCGACGGCAGCCTGATCTCCGGGCGCGTCTCGTACACGCTCGGCCTCGAAGGCCCGTCCGTGTCGGTTGATACCGCCTGCTCGTCCTCGCTGGTCGCGATGCACCTTGCCGCACAAGCACTTCGGCGCGGGGAATGCTCGCTGGCCTTGGCAGGCGGCGTGACGGTGATGGTCACGCCGGACATGTTCGTGTACTTCAGCGAACAACACGGCCTGTCCTCGGACGGCCGGTGCAAGGCCTTCGGCAGCGGCGCGGACGGCGTCGGGTGTTCTGAAGGTGCCGGAATGCTTCTGCTGGAACGGCTTTCGGACGCTCGGCGCAACGGCCACCACGTGCTCGCGGTGCTGCGCGGCAGCGCGGTGAACTCGGACGGTGCTTCGAGCGGGATCACCGTGCCCAACGGCCCAGCCCAGCAGCGGGTAATCCGTGCCGCCCTGGCCGATGCCGCACTGGAACTGTCCGATGTGGACGCCGTGGAAGCGCACGGCACCGGCACCAAGCTGGGCGACCCGATCGAGGCTCAGGCCCTGATCTCCACCTACGGCAAGGTCGCCACCCCTTCACGCCCCTTGTATGTCGGTTCTTTCAAGTCGAACGTCGGACATACCCAGGCTGCCGCTGGGGTCGGCGGGGTCATCAAGATGGTCGAGGCCCTCCGGCGGGGCGTCCTTCCGCCGACGCTGCACGCGGACGAGCCCTCGCCGCACGTTGACTGGGCGGATGGCACCGTCGCGCTGCTGAACGAATCGACGCCTTGGCCGTCAACCGACCGCCCCCGGCGGGCCGCGGTGTCGTCGTTCGGCATCAGCGGGACGAACGCGCACGTGATCGTGGAGCAAGGCGATCCGGTTTCTGCGCCTTCCTCTTCTTCCGGGCCAGTTACCTGGTTGCTCTCGGCTTCTTCCCCGGAAGCTTTGCGGGCGCAGGCTTCCCAGCTGGCTGGTTCTGCTCCTTCGGGCTCCGCCGCGGACGTCGGACTTTCCCTTGCCACGACGCGAACCCTCAGCGAACACCGGGCCGGGGTAGTGGCCGCCGATCGGGAAGCTGCCGCGCGCGCTCTGGGAGATTATGCAGCAGGCCGCGCTTCTTCCTCGGTGGTTGAAGGCATGGCTTCTGCTCCTCGCGTGGCCTTCCTCTTCACCGGCCAAGGCGCGCAACGGGCTGGCATGGGCCTAGACCTCGCCGCCGCGTATCCGGTCTTCGCCACCGCCCTGGACGAGGTCGATGCCGCACTGGACCTAGATATTCCGTTGCGTACCCTGCTAGCCGACGCGGACCGGCTCGACCAGACCGGCTACACGCAACCCGCTCTGTTCGCGGTGGAAGTCGCCCTGTATCGCCTCCTGGAGTCGTGGGGCATCCAGCCTGCTTACCTGCTGGGACACTCCGTCGGAGAAATCGCCGCCGCTCACGTCGCCGGGGTGCTTTCCCTTGCGGACGCCGGAAAACTGGTAGTCGCCCGCGCTCGGCTGATGCAAGCGCTGCCCGCCGGCGGGGCGATGGTCGCGGTGCAGGCTACCGAGGACGAGGTGCTTCCGCTACTAACCGATGGTGTAGGAATCGCCGCCGTGAACGGCCCTCGGTCGGTGGTAGTGTCGGGGATAGAAGAAGAAGTACTTGCGGTTGCTGGGAAATTTGATCGAACTTCGCGGTTGCGGGTGTCGCACGCGTTCCATTCGCCGCTCATGGACCCGATGCTGGACGAGTTCGCCGCGGTGGCGCGCACGCTGACCTACGCTGAGCCATCGGTACCGATTGTGTCCACAGTGGACATTGCGGCGAATGTGGCGACGCCGGACTACTGGGTGCGCCAGGTCCGTTCAGCAGTGCGCTTCGCAGACGGCGTACGAGCGCTGACCGAGGCTGGAGCGAACACCTTCGTCGAAGTCGGCCCAAGCGCGGTGCTGACCGCGATGGGGCAGAGCTGTGTCGATGGCGCTGGTGCTGTGGTGGGTGGGGTGGGAGGGGAGGGCGGGCCCGCCGGTGGTTCCGCCGACGCGACGAGCCTCGCCGACACCGCCGGCCTCCCCAGCGGCACGGCACTCGCCAGCGGCACCGCACTCGCCAACGGCACGGCGCTCGCCAACGCGACCGCACTCGCCAACGCCACCTTCGTCCCCGTCCTGCGCAAGGACCGAGCCGAGGCAGAGTCGGCCGCCGCCGCGGTCGCGACACTGTTCACGCTCGGCGGGACCGTCGACTGGGACGCGTTCTACTCCGGCGCGCACGTGGTCGAACTCCCGACCTACGCCTTCCAGCGCAAGCGCTACTGGCTGGACAACCCCACCGGCGCGCGGGCTCGCGGCGTGGCCGAGGTCGGGCAGCGCGAAGCGGCGCACCCGCTCCTGGGCGCGGTGGTCGGCACCGCGGACTCCGGCGGCGTCGTCCTCACCGGACGGCTCTCGCTGGCCGCGCAGCCCTGGCTGGCCGACCACGTCGTCCAGGGCAACGCGCTGTTCCCCGGCACGGCGTTCGTCGAGCTGGCCGTGCGAGCGGGCGACGAGGTCGGCTGCGGCCGGGTCGACGAACTCACCCTGGCCGCCCCGCTGATCCTGCCCGAACAGGGCGCGGTGCGGCTGCAGGTGACCGTCGGCACCGAGGAAGACGACGGCACCCGCGCGCTCGGGATCTTCTCCCAGGCCGAGGACGCCGACGAGTGGGTCCAGCACGGCAGCGGCCGGCTCTCCCCAGCCAGTGAGCCGTCCGCGGTCGCCGCGGCATGGCCGCCAGCCGGAGCCGCGGAGATCGACGTGACCTCCCGGTACGACGAGCTGGCCGCGCAAGGCTTCGACTACGGCCCGGTTTTCGCGGGCCTGCGTCGAGCCTGGCAGGCGGGCGACGTGCTGGCCGCCGAGGTCGCGCTGCCCGAGTACGCCGACGGCAGCGCGTTCGGCCTGCACCCGGCGTTGCTGGACGCGGCCCTGCACACGATCGGCCTCGCCGGGCCGACCGAGGACAAGCCGGTCCTGCCGTTCGCGTGGTCCGGCGTCTCGCTCTACGCCGGCGGCGCGGCGACTCTGCGCGTGCTGATCTCGTCGGACGTCGAGAACACCGTCTCGCTCATCGCGACGGACGCGTCCGGCGCACCCGTGCTGCGCGTGGACTCGCTGGTGCTGCGCCCCATCGCGGACGACGCGTTCGCCTCGGTCGAGCGTTCGGCGGTGGACGATTCGTTGTTCCGCGTCGACTGGATCCCGTGGCAGGGCGACGACGTCACCGCAGTCACCACCGCGATCCTGGGCAACGACCCGTTCAGCCTCGGCGGAGAGTCCTATGTGGACCTCAAAGCACTGCTGGGCGCGATCCACAACGGCGCCTTGGTGCCGGACGTCGTCTACGTGCCTTTCGCCGCCCCGGAGACAGGAACTCCGGAAGCCGCTCGCGCAGCCGTCCACAACCTCCTTTCCCTAACCCAATCCTGGGTCGCCGAGGACGTACTGGCCGCGTCGCGCTTGGTCGTCGTCGCCTCCGGCGCGATCGCCACTCGTCCCGACGAGGGCGCGCCCGACCTAACCCACGCCGCGCTGTGGGGCGTGATTCGCACCGCGCAACTCGAGTACCCAGACCGATTCATGGTGGTAGACCTCGACAACGGTCCGCTCCCGATCGGCTCGGTGCTCGGCGCGATGTACGCCGACGAACCCGGCGTCGCAGTCCGCGACGGCGCGGTTTTGGTGCACCGCCTGGCGAAGTACGTCCCGTCCGGCACCGTCAGCTTCGACCCGGACGGCACCGTCCTGGTCACCGGCGGCACCGGCGTGCTCGGCCAGTTGATCGCCCGGCACCTGGTCACCGAACACGGCGTCCGCAACCTGCTCATCACGAGCCGTCGTGGCCCCGCCGCTCCAGGAGCCGACGATTTCGTCGCCTCCCTGACCGAACTGGGCGCGTCAGTCTCGCTGGTGGCCTGCGACCTGGCCTCCCGAGATGCCGTCGCAGACCTCATCGCAGACGTTCCGTCCGACCACCCGCTGACCGCGGTAATCCACACCGCCGGTGTCGTCGACGATGGCGTGCTGCTGTCGCTGACCCCGGAACGGATGGACGCCGTACTCCGCCCGAAGGTCGACGCCGCGTGGCATCTGCACGAACTGACCGCGTCCCTGGACCTGGCCGCCTTCGTGCTGTACTCCTCGGCAGGCGGAACCCTCGGTGCGGCAGGCCAAGCCAACTACTCCGCGGCGAACGTCTTCCTGGACGCCCTCGCGCACCACCGTGCGGCACAAGGCTTGCCAGCCGTGTCGCTCGCCTGGGGCCTGTGGTCCGAAGGCGGCATGTCCAACGATCTGGCCGACACCGACCTGATCCGCATGGCCAGGTCCGGCGTCTTCGGCCTGTCCTTCGCCGACGGCCTGGAACTGTTCGACGCGACAGTCGCCGCCGGCCAGCCGTCGCTGGTACCGGTGCGGCTGGACATGTCCGGCCTCCGCGCCGACGCCCACAGCGTCCCCGCGATGCTGCGCGGCCTGATCCGAGGCCGCCGCCGAGTCGAGGTCGTCGACGATTCCTGGAACCAGGTCCTGCGCCTGTCCGGTGCCGAACGCGTACGGGCCGCCGTCGACCTGGTCTGCGGCACCGCCGCCGTAGTCCTGGGCCACGAACGACGGGACGCGGTAGACCCGCGAAAGGGTTTCATCGAACTGGGCTTCGATTCCCTGACCGCGATCGAACTGCGCAACCGCCTGGACGTCCTCACCGGCATGCGCCTGCCCGCGACGCTGATCTTCGACTACCCGTCCGTGCAGGTCCTGGGAGAACACCTCGTCGCGGACGGCGCCCCGTCGGCAGTCGAGATCCAGCTGGACGCGCTGGAAAACGTCGTGCGAGCCCTGGAACCGGACGAGGTCTCCGGAGTCGTGACGAGGTTGAAGGCAGTGCTGGCGTCGCTGGTCCCGGACGAGGAAGTGGAAGGAGCCAGCGCGGACGAGCTGTTCGCGCTGCTGGACGAGGAACTGGAAGCCAGGTAATGCTTTGGGGCCGCCCGCCGATCCGAGCGGGCGGCCGCTACCTGTCCTCCGCCCACCGAGGCAGATCGCGGGCAACCTCTCCTGGCGACGGCATGCGCGCGATCTCCTCAGCGATCGCCCGCGCCGCGTCCCGGTGCCCGCTGCGCCGTGACAGCAGTTTCCGCACGCCCTCGGCAACGCCGTCCGCACTCAGTTCTCCGGGCAGAATGCTCAACGCGGCTCCCGCAACGCTGAGAGCCTCCGCATTAGCGAACTGGTCCGCTCCCTGCGGCAGAACCAGCTGCGGCACCCCGACCGCGAGCGCGCCGAGCGTCGTACCGCTGCCGCCGTGATGCACGACCGCGTCGACATGCGGCAACAACTCCGCCTGCGGCACCCAACGATGGAGCGTGACATCTCCCGGCACCGCGCCGAGTTGGACGTTCCCCGCCGCGACCACCACGTCGATGCCGAGCGTCGCCAAGCCCTTGATAGCGGTGGTGAGCACTTCCGCCGTACCGAATGCAGTGCCGAGCGTCAGATAAACCAGCGGCCGAGACGTTCTCCCGACGCGCCACTCCGGCAGCGGTTCGGAATAGGCGACCGGCCGCAGCTCAATCCGCTCAGCGGTCGCGAGAAAGTCCTTGTCCTGCAAGGACGGCGGACAAATGTCGAGATGCCGCCGATCCAGAGCAGGCCGCTCCAGCCCGATCCCGTCGGGAAACAGGCGGCCGAACCCGTGCCAGAGACTGGGAATCCCCGCCCGTTGCGCCGCGACAGCCGGGCCCGGCTGCCCCCATTCGTGGACGACGAGGTCGGGCCGCAGCCGCGCCAGGTCGGGTTCGAGGTCCTCGGCGTAGATCTCGTAGAACGAATCCGCGGGCCGGAAAGGCTGTAACCCGTTGCGGCGCAAGGACGCGTGGACGTTCTCGCCCGCTGCGAAATGCACCTCGTGCCCGGCCTCTTTGACGGCGACCGCGAGCGGGATGAGCGGGTAGGTATGACCTACCGACGCGAGGCTGGCGAAGAGCACGCGCACCGCTGACCGACTCCCTTCGGGTCCAATGCCACAATCAGATGTTATAAACATCTGAAAGGAGGGTAGCCTGCTCGCAGTCCGCGTGGCCAGCCTCTTTCAGCGAGCCGCGTCGCCGGGACCGGTAAGGAAGACCGGCTGGCCTCCGTTTGCCACTGGGTCTCGTCGGCGTAGATCCCGCCAGCGGGACCAGTGCGGGGCAGATGCTGCGCGGCCAGGATTCAGTGGCTTGCAACCAGGCCACTGAATCCTGACCGTCGACGGCCTCGATGATCACTGCGGCCGGAACGGCGGGCACGCGACGCAACTCGACCTCGAGAGCATCCGCGGCGCGTTCGGGCGCGAGGGGGTCACGTAATGCGCTGACAGTGTGCTGGGTGCGGCTGAGCTCGCCCTCGAGGTGGTCGAGATGGGCGGCGATCCGGTCGTTGCGGGCCCGCAGATCGCTGGTGGCCAGCACCGCGCGGATCTCCTCCAGCGGCATGCCCAGTTCGCGGAACCGGCGGATGACCTGGGCGGCAGGCAACTGGTCGACGGTGTGGCGCCGGTAACCGGTGTCCGGATCCGCATCGGCCGGTTCGAGCAGCCAGGCCTGGTGGTAGTGGCGCAGCGTTCTGGCGGTCAGATGGGTCGCGCGGGAAAGGTCCCCGATGGACCGGCCGTGTCCGCCAGGTCCAGCCGTTCCCCGACGGGCAGCACCCGTGCGCGCCGTCCGGCATGCAGGCGGAACTCGGCCTCCGGGTCGGAAACCTCGACGTAGCCCGCGATCTTGTCCGGCTGCTCGGCCTCGTAGTGCATCGGGACCGCGTACCGAGCGTCGAGGATTTCCGCGGCCGCGGCGGCTTGCCTGGGGTCCATCGCGGCGGGCAGCGGACTCGGCGGCTGGAGGTGCGGCGCGTCGACCACTGCGCCGTTGGCGGGGAGGAATGCCGCGTCGAAGGGGCTGAAGCGGCGCGCGATGAGCCACCAGTAGCCGTGGAACATCGTGTCTCCGCCGTGGAAAACGCGCTGCCCGTCGGCCTCGACGACCCAGTTCAGTTGCGGGTCGCCCAGCCCGTCGACGGCGGGGACCGCGGTGGCGCGGAACGGTCCGATCTCGCGAGTGGACCAGGGATCCACGACTTCGGCGGCCAATCGGTGGAGGGTCAGCTCGTGTTCGGCGGGCAGGGTGGTGACGTTGTCCACGTCGTCGCCGTGGCCGGGTGCTGGTCGGAGCACTGGCGCTGCGGGTGCCAGCACGTCCGCGAGTGCGGCGGCGTCGGTGTGGTCGCGGTGCAGGTGGGAGACCAGCGCGGCAGTGACTTTCCCGCTCGGCACCGCCAGTCCTTCGCCGGACTTCCATCCGGTGAACAGCGGTGACAGGTCCCGGACGTAGTCGATCACCAGGCGCTCGTCGCTCGCCTCGATCTCCAGTCCGGCCCAGCCCAGTCGTCGCAACCGCATCTCGTGCTCCTTGGTCTCTGTGGTCACCGGAAATTTAGCGTACGGACGTTCGCTAATCAATAGTGAACGTTCGTACGCTATCCTTGGCGCATGTCACCGCGACGTTCAGCGGCCGAAGCGCAGGCCACCAGGGGCCGGATTCTCGAGCGCGCGGCCGAGATCGCCTCCGAGGAAGGGCTGGACGGGATCACGATCGGCCGGCTCGCCGACGAGCTGGAGATGAGCAAGTCCGGGGTGCACAAGCACTTCGGCACCAAAGAGACGCTGCAGATCTCCACGCTGGACAAGGCATTCGTGGACTTCTGGCACCGGGTGGTGGAGCCCGCGCTGCCCGAACCGCCTGGTTTGCGGCGGCTGCGCGCGGTGTGCGCCAACTCCGTGGACTACCTGGAAACGCCGCTGCTCCCCGGCGGCTGCCTGATGACCGCGGCGCTCACCGAGTACGACGGCCGCCCCGGGCGGGTCCGCGATGCGCTGGCCGAGGTGTGGTCGCGCTGGCGGGAGCAGCTGCGGGCCGACTTGGCGGCGGCGGTGGAGAACGGGGAGTTGCCTGCTGGATTCGACGTCGAGCAGGCGTTGTTCGAGATCATCGCGGCAGGGCTGGCGCTGAACGCGGCTATGCAGCTGCAGCATGACCGGGCGGCCGCGGGCCGGGCTCGTCGGGCGATCGAGCGGGCTTTGGAGCAGTCCTGAGGCCTGGGTTTGGCGGGGACGCTTGATCCTTCTGGAGGGCGAGACCGCGTTTGGGCAGCGGCTGCCGGTGTCTCCCGCTCAGGGCCGGGGTTCCGTGGTGCGCGTCTTATTGCGGCGCAGCAGCGAAGTTCGGCTGTGAACCGCTGCGGTTGGCCCGCTGTCCGCTGGCGTTGAGCCGATTCCGGTTACGACTCGGTGGCCATGCCCAGCGAGCACAGCGAACCGGCCAGGGCGATCAGGTCGTAGCGGGTGTCGTCTTCGTTCGTTTCCCACAGGGCGGAGAGGGTGGTGGCGGCCTGGTCGACGTCGCCGTTGTGCTGCTTCAGGGCGATCCACATCGCGGCGGCCACCGGCTCGCATTCGATGTGGCGGTTGGTCGTGCGGCAGGTCAGCTCCAGGTGGCCGTTGGCGAGCATGCGCTGGGTGACGCCGGGGGCGGTGGTGATCGCCATCATGATGGCCTCCTGGTTGAGGGGGTGTTTCCTTGATGTACCTAGTCTCTCGGAACCGGCGGGCCGGAACCATGGGGTGTGCTCCTGAAGCTTCCCTGGGGTTTCCCCACCCTTATCCCCGGCAGATTCCCGGTTGCCATCCGGCCAGGGTTGTGGTGATCGTCTTCAGGACGGCGTTGAGCTGGTCGTTCAGGTAAAAGTGGCCGCCGGGGAAGATCTTGACCTGGCAGGCGCCGGTGGTGTGGTCGCGCCAGGCGCCGGCCTCGTCCAGGTCGGTTACCGGGTCCGCGTCGCCGACGAGGACTTGGATCGGGCAGCTTGGCTCCAGACCTGGTTCGTGCCGGTAGGTTTCGACGGCGGTGTAGTCGCCGCGGATCGCGGGCAGGACCATGCGCAGCAGCTCGTCGTCGCCCAGCACGCCGGCGTCGGTGCCGCTGAGTTCCTTGAGCGCGGCGATCAGGCCGTCGTCGTCGCGTTGGTGGATGAACTCGATCCGTTGCGCGGACGGGGCCCGGCAGGCGGAGGCGAAGAGCCCTATCGGCGGGTTGCCTTGCGCCTCCAGTCGGCGGGCCACCTCGTAGCCGACGGTGGCGCCCATGCTGTGGCCGAACAGGGCCACTGGCAGGTCGGACCAGTCGGACAGGTCGTCGGTGATCGCGTCGGCGATGGCGGCGACCGTGTCCAGGCATGGTTCGGTGCGCCGGTCCTGGCGGCCGGGGTACTGGACGGCGACGACCTCGAAGTCCTGCCCCGCTGCGGTTGCGGAGAGCGGGAAGTAGGCGGTCGCCGAGCCGCCGGCGTGCGGGAGGCACACCAGACGCACCCGTGCCTGGTCGGTCGGGTGGAAACGGCGGATCCACCGGCTTGTGCGTGCGTTCGCGGGTGTTTCGTCCACTGCAGTCACAAAACCAGGAGTGTTCGGGGCGGGGCAGGTTGGGACAACCCCTAGTGGCCTGGGGCTGGGCTGAGGAGGGGTGGCGTTGGCGAAGGTGCGCTGAGCGTCGGGTTTGAGCGCGCCCAGGCAGGGGCCATCGCCCGGACTCGCGGTGGTGGGTGCGAGTCCGGGTACAGGTGGCGTCGGGTGTGGCGGTCATGAGGCTGCGGCCGACGGGTGTGGAGCGGCAGCCGGGCGTGGTGTCGCGGCTTGCCATCGTGAGTGGCCCAGCGGGGTGGGTGGTGGGTTGTGGGCGGTGTTGCGCAGAGGTTTTTGCTCGGGGTCGAGGAGGGACGGCGGGATCCAGTACACGACGCCGTCGCGGAGGAGGATTTGCCAGCCGCTGTGGTGCAGGAGGCGGTGGTGGCGCTCGCAGCATGAGGCGAGGTTGTCCAGGTCTGTCGCGCCTCCGTTGGCCCAGTGGACGATGTGGTGCGGGGTTGTCCACTTTGGACTGCGGTCGCAGCCGGGGAAGGTGCAGCCGCGGTCTCGGATTGCCAGGGCTCGGCGTTGGGCGTTCGTGGCGGTGCGGGCTGAGCGGCCTAGGTCTAAGACTTGGCCTTCGGTGCCCAGGACGGCGGGGTAGACCCTGGCGTCGCACAGGATGCGGCGCAGGTGGGAAGCTGGCAGGACGGATTCGTCGTCGGTGAAGACCGCTTTTGCTGTGCTCTGCAGGGTTTCCAGGTCGACGGTCACGGTGGCGACTGCTCGTTCGCCGGCTTTGGACGGCAGGTCGGGAGCTCGGGCGGCCAGGTCGACGATCGCGGCGATGGCGTCGCCGTGGCGTTCTGCTGGGGTGCGGGGGTCGGGGGTGTCCGGCGTGGTCGCGGGGTCTGGTGCGGCCAGGGGGACCAGCAGTTGTTCGATCAACGTGCCGGTTTCCTGGTCTACGTTGCCGGTGAAGCGGAAACGGCCGGTTCGGGTCCAGTGCCAGCGGAATTCTCGCCACGGGCGCGCGGAGGCCGCATCCGAGCCCGCGTCCGTACCGGAGCTCGCGTCGGGGTCCAAACCGGGCGCGGGTGAAGAGCCGGGCATCTCGGCAGGATCGTTGTCCCAGTAGATCTTCAGGCGGGTCGCGGCTCGGCGGACCGTGCCGGGGTTGGCCTGCGCGGCGAGGGTCACCAGGGTGTCTTCGGCGACGGTGTAGTCCTCGGGGGTCAGCCATCTCGGTGCGTCGGCCAGGAATTCGGCGATCACGGCTGCGTGCTGGGCGGTGATTTCGCCCTCGGTCAAGGCTTTCCAGGTCAGCGGCAGAGAGCCGGTGGCTTGGGCGAGCCGAGCGCGGGCCTCGCGCGGCGTCACGTGCAGGATCGTCGCCAGGTAGGCCGCGGTCGAGGAATAGCCCTCGGGTATGGCACCGCGGGATTCCACTTCCCGGATTGTCTCCAGTTGCGCGGCGTAGGCGGTGTTCTGCTGTCTTTGGGTGGTCAGGAGTCTGGTGGTCAGGTCCTGGTCTGACAGTTGCCAGGCCGGGAGCGTCGTAGTCGTGGACACCCCTCTATTTTCTCGAACGCACGTTCGATTACGCCATCGCTCGAATTGGTCAACCCCAACTGTGGAAGCACGCGAAGCAAGATCACTGTCCGGAGCTAAAGCGCAAGCTCGCCACGGGAAATCTGCCCCTCGCGCGCAGCAGGCGCCGCAAGAAAAACCCGGCCGCCAAAAACGCAAAGTAATCGTGATCACCTGATTGAGTGACTTTAGATCGCGGTTGGCTGTGCTTAGGGGGCGGCTGCGACTGTGGCACACGCAGGAAGATGACCGTTGGGTCGAGGAGCTTGCGATGGGCGTGAACTGGGGGCAGAACCGCCGCACCGAGCCGAACGAAGCAGTGTCCCTCCTTGAGGGCCTGCTGATCGAATGCGATGCGGGGGCAGGAGACACGGTATTGGTCGGCGGAGGACCGGCCAGCGGGAAAACACAGGTACAGAACCAAGTGGTGGCGCGAGCCCGCGAGTTGGGCGTTTTGACGCTCACCGCGGCGGGGGCGGCCGACGAGCGCGACGTCGACGGCGGTGTGCTCGACCAGCTGCTGGCCAGTCCGGCGTTGCCGCGCGAAGTGCTGGCCGCGGCTGACGGCGAGGACCGGATCGCTGCGTTGTGCAGTGCGTTGCACCGGCTGGCCCGCGAGCGGTCGCTGCTGATCGCGGTCGACGATTTGCAGCACGTGGACGAGACGTCGGCGCGGTTGTTGCTGCGGCTGCAGCGGCGGGCGCGGTCGGCCGCGATGTTGCTGGTGCTGACGCAGCCGGACGGCTGGTATTCGGGCGAGGGCGTCGAATTCGCCGCGCAGCCGCATCGGTATGTGCATCTCACGCCGTTCACGGTGGAGGCGATCGCGCAGCTGGTCGCGGATCACGGCGACGCCGAGCGGATCCACGGGCTGAGCGCGGGGAATCCTTTGCTGGTCAGCGCGTTGGTCGACGCATGTCGTAGCTCGGTGGACGACGGCGCGGTGTATTCCGATGCGGTGCAACGGCTTCTGCGTCGCTACGGTTCGCCGCTGCGGGAAGTGGCGACGGCGATCGCGGTGCTGGACACCGACGTGACCACGGACGCGGTGGCGACGGTCGCGGGCGTCGACCCGGTCGAGGCGGAGGCTTCCGCGGGGCTGCTCGTGGAGACTGGGCTGGTCGACGGGGTGCGCTTCCGGCAGCAGCCGGCCGCGGCGGCGGTCGTCGGAGGGTTGCGCGGGTCCGAGAAGGTGCAGCTGCACCTTCGGGCCGCCGAGGTGAAGCACGCACGCGGGTTGTCGGCTCCGGAGGTCGCGCGGCACCTTGTGGCGGCGGGCGAAGCTCAGGCGGAGTGGGCGTTGCCGGTGCTGGTCGCGGCGGCGGAGCAGGTGATGCTCGGCGACGACGTCGACTTCGCCACCCGCTGCCTGCATCTGGCGGCATCGACGACCACCGCGTCGTGGGAGCAGCAGATGATTTCGCAGCTGCTGGCCAAGATCACCTGGCGGGTCAACCCGGCGGCGGCCGCACCGCATCTCGCGGCGTTGCGCGACGCTGGTTCGCTCGATCAGTCGGACCGGATCGCGTTGGTGCGCCAGTCATTGTGGTTCGGTGACCGGGACACGTTCGAGTCCGCGCTGGTCCGGTTGGGCGATGACCTCGAACCGCTGCACCCGCGCACAGCCGCCGAACTGACTCTCGCCGCGCATTGGCATTACGGCACGGCACCGCAGCTGTCGGTCGACGCGTCGGATCCCTGGATGCGCACGGCCACCACGCTCGCGTCGGTATGGCAGGTGGGCGGCAGCGAAGAGACTTCGGTGTGCGCGGAGCGGATTCTGCAGAACTGCCGACTCTCGGACACTTCGCTGGAAGCGTTGGCCACGGCCATTCTCGCGCTTGCGTACGACGGCAAGGCGGACCGCGCGGAAGGCTGGTGCTCTTCGCTGGCCGAGGAGGCCGAGTATCGCGGCGCGGTGACGTGGAAGGCGATGCTCGACGCTATCGGCGCGAGTCTGCTGCTGCGTCGCGGCGAACCGGCCGAAGCGGCTGAAGCGGCGAGCCGTGCGCTCGCGCTGCTTGACGAACCGAACTGGGGCGTCGCGATCACGTACCCGCTGGCGACGATGCTGACCGCGTATACCGCGGCAGGCGCGTTCAAGGCCGCAGCAGCGGTGTTGCGACACGCTCTGCCTGAAACGGTGTACACGACACTCGGCGGCGTACGGTTCCTCAGGGCGCGCGGGCAGTTCCACCTGGCCACGAACCGCGGGCTCTCGGCGGTGAGCGATTTCCAGCAATGCCAACGCATTCTTCGTGACCGCAACCTCGACCTGCCCGCCGTGGCACCGTGGCGGACCGACCTCGCCGAGGCGAATCTGCGGCTGCGCAACCCGACCCTGGCGGTCGAGCTGGCGAAACAGCAGCTGGCGGACACGACGGACGCGTTCTCGCAGGCAGTGGCGCTGCGGGTGCTGGCGTTCGCCGGGGACACCGGTGCGCGGTCCGGTCTGCTGAACCGGGCGGCGGAGGCGTTCAAGGAATCCGGCGACCGGCTCGAGCTGGCCCGCACGGTCCGCGCGATCAACCAGCTCGGCCAGCGCGCGGAACGCTCGGCGGGCCTGGTGAAACCGGTGCAGGTGCCGCGGCAGCCGATGCGTCCGCTCGCGCCTCGTCCGGTCGCGTCGAGACCCGAGCCGCCTCGCGCGGATCCGGAGGGAGCGGCGGCGACCGCGCTCAGCGAGGCCGAACTGCGCGTCGCGGAGCTCGCGGCGCACGGGCGGACCAACCGCCAGATCGCCGAAACGCTGTACATCACGGTGTCCACTGTGGAGCAACACCTGACCAGGGTGTACCGGAAACTCGGCGTGGCGGGGCGGAGTGCGCTCGCCGGAGAGCTGGCCGGTGCCGGGCAGTGATGGAAAAACTCACGGGAGCAAGGGTGCTGACCGACGTAGAGCTGCGAGTCGCGGAACTCGCCGCGCAGGGCACGCCGGTGGCGGTGATCGCGGAGGTACTGGGAGTGTCCGCGAACACCGCCGCCAGCCATCTGACAGCCGTCTACGTCAAGCTCCGAAACGTGTGAAGGGCCTCTCGCGCGAACTCCGCGAGAGACCCTTCACCGGAACCGGAACAAGAACCGGCAACAGCTCAGGATCGGCGGTCAGCAACCACCGCTTCGATGATGTCGTCCAGCGAACGCGTCGGCACGAAGCCGATCTGGTTGTACGCGCGGGTGCAGTCGGGAATGCGACGCTGCATGTCCTCGTACCCGTCGCCGTACGCCTCCTCGTACGGCACCTTCGTGATGGTGCTGCTCGAACCGGTCGCGCCGATCACGCGCTCGGCCAGCTGCGAGATGGTGGTCTGCTCGTTGCTGCCGAGGTTGAACACCTTGCCGTACGCGGATTCGTCGGCGAGCAGGTCCGCCAGCGCGGGCACGACGTCCTGCACGTGGCAGAAGCAGCGGGTCTGCTGTCCGTCGCCGAAGACCGTGATCGGCTCGCCGGCCAGCGCCTGCGTCACGAAGCGCGGGATGACCATGCCGTAGCGCCCGGTCTGGCGCGGGCCGACGGTGTTGAACGGCCGCACGATCACCGTGCGCAGGCCGTGCTCCACCGCGTACAGGTGGGCGAACGTCTCGTCCAGCGCCTTCGCCTCGGCGTAGGACCAGCGGTTCTTCAACGGCGACCCGATGATCCGGTCGTCGTCCTCGCGCAGCCCGTCGGCGGTGTTCTTGCCGTAGATCTCGCTCGTGGACGCGACGAGGATGGGCACGTCGTGCCGCAGCGCCGCGTCGAGCATGTTCTCCGTGCCGTGCAGGTTGGTGCGCAGGCTGTCCATGGTCTTGTCGAGGATGGTGAAGACGCCCACCGCGGCGGCGAGGTGGAAGATCGCGTCGATGCCCGCCATGCACGATTCGACCGCGTTCGGGTCGGTGATCGAGCCGCGCACGAAGCGGAATCCGGGGTGTCCGGCGAAGCCGGTGAGGTTGTCCAGGGTGCCGGTGCTGAGGTTGTCCAGTGCGACGACCTCGTCGCCGCGGGCCAGCAGGTGCTCGGTGAGGTGGGAGCCGATGAACCCGGCGCCTCCGGTGATGAGGTAACGCACAGCGATTTCCTTTCAGTGTCATGTGGGGCCGCGCCCCAGGCCGGGGGCTCCGCCACCCGGAACCCCCGCAAAGAATCAGTTAGCGAAGAGCGCGCGGTCGAAGCGGTAAGTAGCGTCGATGACAGTCGGGCAGTCGGCGAGCCATTCGTAGTCGTGGCCCGGCTGGACGGTGTGGATGAGCGCGACGTCCCAGTCTTGGCCTTCCGGCTCAGGGACAGTGTCGAGCGAACCGCCGGTGACTCGGACGTTCGGGACCAGCGGGTCGTAGTAGCCGACCTTCGCGCCCTTCGCGGCGAGAAGGTCGAGGATGTCGAGCGCGGACGAAGAACGCACGTCCTGCACACCGGGCTTGTACGTCACGCCTACCACCAGCACGCGCGTACCCGCCATGCCCTTGCCTTCGCGCGACAGTGTGTTCAGTACGCGGTCGACAACCTGCTTCGGCCGCTCCGCGATGGCGTGCATCGCCTGGGTCACCAGCGGTGCGTTGCTCTGCGTCGCGCGCAGCTGCCACAGCAGGTAGTGCGGGTCGCAGGGGATGCAGTGGCCGCCGACACCGGGGCCGGGGTGGAAGGCCATGAAGCCGTACGGTTTGCTGGCCGCCGCGTCGATGACCTCGATCGGGTCGATCGCGAAGCCGTCGCTGATCTCGGCGAACTCGTTGGCCAGCGCGATGTTCACCGCGCGGAACGTGTTTTCGTACAGCTTGGTCATCTCCGCCGCTTCCGGCGAGCTGACGCAGTGCACGCTCGGGGTGAGCACGTTGATCACGCGCTGCGCCATCGCGGTGCACACCGGGGTCACGCCGCCCAGCACGCGCGGCGTCTCGGACTGGGTGTGCGTGACGTTGCCGGGGTCGATCCGCTCCGGGCTGGACGCCACGAACAGGTCGCGGCCGATGGTGAATCCCTTGGCCACCAGCGGTTTCACCAGCAGCCGGTTGGAGGTGCCGACGTAGCTGGTCGAGGTCAGGATGAACGTCTGGCCGCGGCGGGCGTTCGCGACCAGCGCCGCGCACGCCGCCTCGAGCGGGCCGAGGTCCGGCATCAGGTACTCGTCGAGCCCGGTCGGCACGCACACCAGCACCGCGTCCGCCTCGGCCATCCGCGCCGAGTCCGTGGTGAGCTGGAAGTCTTCCTGGTGCACGGCTTTCTCGAGCCTGCGGTGGTCGGCCTCGATGAGGTCGACCTCGCCGGTGCGGATCGAGTCGAGCCGGTTCTGCGAAAGGTCGATGCCGATCACGCCGACGCCGCCGGCGTGCAGGCCGAGCGCGGTCGGCAGGCCGACGTAGCCCATTCCGATCACCGCGACCGACGTCAGTTCGTTCCGTTCGGCGATGGTCTCGAATTCAGCGACAGTACTGGTCATTCCTGGTCACCCGTTTCTGGATGGGCTGTGGGAAAAGCGAGCGGGAAAAGCGGAGGAAAACGCGGTCATCGGACCGAACGGACGATTTCGAAGGCCTCGGCGAGGCCGGCGCTGACCTGCGAGCCGCGGTATTCGGCCAAGGCGCGGACGCCGCGTTCGCTGCGCGGATTCGGCCACGGCTCGAGTTCCTTGCCGTAGGCGCGCAGCGCTTCGATTTTGCGTTCGAGGTGGCTTTCGTCGAGGATCTGCCAGCAGTTCGGCCGGAACGTGACCGGCAGCCCGGAGGCCTCTCCGACGTCGGTGGCGGAGCGGATCTCGAAGGTGCGGACCTCGCGCACCGGGCCCTTGCCCGGCCGTCCGGCGACCCGCGCGGCGCGGCTGACCAGCGCGTGGTCGGTGCTCAGGTCGCACATGCTCGTGGCGAAAATGGTGTCCGGCTCGAATTCGCGGACCTCGCGCTCGACGACCTGGTTCAGTTCGAGGTGGCTGACCGTGTCGAGCCGGTTGTCGCCGAATTCGTGGACTCGCACGCGCTCGATGCCGAGCGTTTTCGCGGCCAGTTCGATCGCGTCGGCGCGATTGGTGACCTCGGCGCCGGCGGCCGAACGCGAACCGTCGTCGTTGGTGAGAATGCAAAGCGAAACGGTGACGCCCTCGTCGGCGAGCCGGGCGATGGTCCCGCCCGCGCCGAGCGTTTCGTCGTCGCCGTGGGCTCCCACCACCAGCAGCCTGCGTGTCAACGTGTGCATACGATTCCCCAGTCCTTGTCCGGGCGGTGAAACCCCCAGCGGAAACGAGCCGTGCGAAATGGCTTGGAACGCCAGCAAAATCTGACATCCGCCGGTGCGTGCGACAACCCCTAAAGACCGTCTAAAGCGGACCTTGGCCGGGCGGGCGGACCGGCGCGGCAGGGGCCGTTAGGGGTGGGTCGCCGCGCGGGCGCGCTCGTATCGTCACGACGTCGGGCGAGCATGCGACGCGGAAGGAACGTGGGCACGTGGGCAACTCCGAGGAGAAGCTGGTCGGTGCGCTCCGGGCTTCGGTGAAGGAAACCGAGCGGTTGCGCGAGAAGAACCGCAAGCTCACCGAAGCCGCACGGGAGCCGATCGCGATCGTCGGGATGGCCTGCCGGCTTCCCGGCGGCGCGGGCACCCCGGAAGCGTTGTGGGAACTGCTGTCCGGGGGTGTCGACGCGATCGGCGAGTTCCCGTCGAACCGGGGCTGGGACCTCGAACGGCTTTACGACCCGACCGGGCAGCGGCCGGGTTCGAGTTATGTGCGCGAGGGCGGATTCCTGCACGACGCGCTCGATTTCGACGCCGACCTGTTCGGCATCAGCCCGCGCGAGGCGCTGCTGATGGACCCGCAACAGCGGCTGCTGCTCGAAACGTCCTGGGAGGCGTTCGAGCGCGCGGGGATCGCGCCGCATTCGGTGAAGGGCAGTCCGACCGGCGTTTTCGCGGGCACGATGTACCACAACTATCAGGGCAGCTACGGTTCCTCCGGCGTCATTTCCGGGCGCCTCGCCTACACTTTCGGGCTCGAAGGACCCGCGGTGACCATCGACACCGCGTGCTCGTCCTCGCTGGTCGCGCTGCACTTGGCGGTGCAGGCGCTGCGCAACGGTGAATGCACGCTCGCGCTCGCTGGCGGGGTCTCGGTGATGTCGACGCCGCGTACGTTCGTCGAGTTCTCCCTCGACGGCACGCTCGCCCGCAGTGCCCGCTGCCGTACCTTCGCCGACTCGGCGGACGGTACCGGCTGGTCCGAGGGTTGCGGCATGCTGCTGGTCGAGCGGCTGTCTGACGCGCGGCGCAACGGGCACCCGGTGCTGGCGATCGTCCGCGGCACCGCGATCAACCAGGACGGCGCGTCCAACGGCATGACCGCGCCGAACGGGCCCGCGCAGCAGCGCGTGATCCGGCAGGCGCTGGCGAACGCGCGGCTGCGGCCGGACGAGATCGACGTCGTCGAAGCACACGGCACCGCGACCAAACTGGGCGACCCGATCGAAGCGCAGGCGCTGCTCGCGACGTATGGCCAGGAGCGCGAAGAGCCGCTGTGGCTGGGGTCGATCAAGTCGAACGTGGGACACACACAGGCCGCGTCTGGTGTCGCTGGCGTGCTGAAGATCGTGCTGGCGCTGAACAACGACCTGCTGCCGAAGACGCTGCATGTCGACAAGCCGACTCGGCACGTGGACTGGGCCTCGGGCAAGGTAGAGCTGTTGACCGAGGCTCGGCCGTGGGAGCGCGGGGAACAGCCTCGGCGCGGTGCGGTGTCGTGCTTCGGGCTCAGCGGGACCAACGCGCACATCATCATCGAGGAAGCACCGGCACCAGATGCGGTGGAAAATCCGCGCGACGAGGCGGCGATCCCGGTGGTCGTTTCCGGCCGGACGCCGCAGGCATTGCGGGTGCAGGCAGCGCGACTGGCTGAACACCTTGCGGCACAACCGGAACTGGACCTGCTCGACGTCGCCGCCACCTTGGGCGCGTCGCGGACGCATCTTGACCACCGCGCTGCGGTGATCGGGAAGTCCATTGAGGACGTTCTGCCCGCGTTGAACGCGCTCGCGAATGGTGAGCTGGGCGCGGTGAGCGGCCTGGCGCGCGGCGAGGCATCGCTGGCGTTCCTGTTCTCCGGACAGGGATCTCAGCGAGTCGGCATGGGCCGTCAGCTGGAGGTCTTCCCGGTCTTCGCTGAGGCTTACGCGGCGGCGTGCGCGGAGTTGGACCGGCATCTCGACCGGCCGATCCGTGAAGTGATCGACGGTGCCGCGGACGTGCTGGCGCAGACCGCGAACACCCAAGCCGCGCTGTTCGCGTTCGAGGTTGCGCTGTTCCGGCTGGTCGAATCGTGGGGTCTTGCTCCGGCCGCGCTGTGCGGCCACTCCATCGGCGAGCTTGCCGCCGCGCATTGTGCGGGCGTGTTCTCGTTGGCTGACGCGGCAAAGCTGGTCGCCGCTCGCGGACGGTTGATGCAGGCGTTGCCGAAGGGCGGCGCGATGGTGGCCGTCGAAGGAAATCCGGAGGAGGTCGCGGAGCACGATCCACAAGGGACGGTCGATGTCGCCGCGGTGAACGGTCCGCGTTCCGTGGTGGTGTCCGGTGCTGAGGACGCCGTCGTAGCGGTGGCCGCGAAGTTCAGCGACGCCGGGCGGCGGACGACGCAGCTCAAGGTCTCGCACGCGTTCCACTCGCGACTGATGGAGCCGATGCTTGCCGAGTTCCGGGCGGTTGCGCAGAGCATCGCTTACGCGCAGCCGACGATTTCGGTGATCTCCAGCGTGACCGGCGAAGAGGTCTACGCCGAGCTGACCGACCCCGAATACTGGGTGCGCAATGTCCGCGAGCCGGTCCGTTTCGCTGATGCTGTCCGCACGCTTGCTGCCGAAGGGGTCAACCGGTTCCTCGAGCTGGGTCCGGACGCGCCGCTGACCGCCGTGGTCCCGCAGTCCGCCGGTGACGCGGTCGCCGTGCCGGGCCAGCGTCGTGACGTCCCCGAGGACGTGGCGCTGCTGACCGCCTTGGCGACGCTGCACGTCCGCGGCGTGGTGCCGAACTGGGCCGCGCACTTCGCCTCACGGGGCGCGAGCCGGGCTGACCTGCCGACGTACGGCTTCCAGCACCAGCGTTACTGGCTGGAGGTGTCGTCCGAATCCGGGGATGTCTCGTCGATGGGCCTCGACCCGGTCGACCACCCGCTGCTCGGCGCGGCGACGTTGCTCGCCGACGCGGACGGCGTGGTGCTGTCCGGTCGAGTTTCCACGGCGACGCATCCGTGGCTGGCCGACCACGCCGTCGGCGGCTCGATCCTGTTGCCCGGCACGGCGTTTGTGGAACTTGCCGTGCGCGCCGGTGACGAGGTCGGCTGCGGTCGCGTCCAGGAGTTGACGCTGCACGCGCCCCTCGTGCTGCCCGCGAAGGGTGCGGCGCGGATCCAGGTGCGCATCGGAACTCCGGCCGCCAACGGGACTCGGCCGATCAGTGTCCACTCGCGACCCGACGATCTCGCCACCGCTGTCGGCTGGACCCGGCACGCGGACGGCACTCTCGCGTCGGCCGCTTCCGGGACGAACTTCGACCTGGGCGAATGGCCTCCGTCCGGTGCTGAGACGGTGGACGTCGAGGGAATGTACGACCTGCTGGCCGAGCACGGGATGGCTTACGGGCCGGTGTTCCAGGGGCTGCAGGCGGCGTGGCAGCGCGGCGAGGACGTGTACGCCGAGGTCGCGTTGCCCGAGCAGGAACGGATCGGGGCCGAGGCGTTCGGTCTGCACCCGGCGGTGTTCGACGCGACCCTGCACGCAGTGGGGCTCAGTGCGGCGGCAGGGGAAGGGACGACGCTGCCGTACGCCTGGTCCGAAGTGGAGCTTTTCGCGACCGGTGCGTCTTCGCTGCGAGTCCACGTGCGACCGACCGGTGAGCAGGCTGTCGAGCTGCGTCTTGCCGACAGCGCGGGCGCGCCGGTCGCGCGGGTAGGCACGTTGAAGTTGCGGCAGATCAGCGAGGAACAGCTGGCAGCCGCGGCTCCGGCTGGTTCGGACGAACTGTACGAAGTGGACTGGGTGCCGACGACTCTGCCGGACGCGCCGGACGCGCAGGAGGCCTACGAGGTCTACCGGGCGAAGGCCGGGAATGACGCGGCGAAGGCGAAAAAGGCCGTCCACAGTGCACTGTCCAAACTGCAGTCGGACGGTAAAGAGAAGCTTCTCGTAGTGACCGGCAACGACCTCGCCGGGGCTGCGGTGGCTGGCCTCGTCCGGTCCGCGCAGGTGGAGAATCCGGGCCGGATCGTGCTCGTCGAAGGCGACGCCAGCGACGAACAGCTCGCGGCTATCGCGGCTGCGGACGAATCGGCGGTCCGGGTGTCCGGCGCCGAGGTGCGCGTGCCGCGTCTTGTCCGGGCGACGCCAGAGCTGGGGGAGCCGGTCGACTGGTCGGCCGGGACCGTGCTGCTCACTGGCGGTACCGGGGCGCTCGGCCGGATCGTCGCCACGCACCTCGCGAAGCAGGGCGCAAAGCGGCTGCTGCTGGTCAGCCGTCGTGGCGACCAGGCACCCGGCACTGCGGAACTCGTCGCGGAACTGACCGAACTCGGCGCGGAAACGACCGTCGCCGCGTGCGACCTCACCGATCGCCGGGCGGTGACGCGGCTGCTGAAGAAGCACCCGGTCGCCGCGGTGGTGCACGCTGCCGGTGTGTTGGACGACGGTGTGCTGCCGTCGATGACGCCGGAGCGGATCGACGGCGTCTTCAACCCGAAGGCACTCGCCGCCTGGCACCTGCACGAACTGGCTGGCGACGTCTCAGCGTTCATCACCTTCTCGTCGGCCGCTGGCGTGCTCGGTGCTCCTGGCCAGGCGAACTACGCCGCCGCAAACGCTTTCCTCGACGCTCTCGCCGCGCACCGCCGTGCCGAAGGCAAACCGGCGCACTCGCTGGCGTGGGGCATGTGGGAATCGTCGGCCGGGATGGCTGGCGAAACGAATGGCAAGCGCGGGCTCGGCGCGTTCAGCGCGGCGGAGGGGCTGGCGCTGTTCGACAGCGCGGTCAGCTCGACGGGCACGGTCTTCGTTCCGGTGAAGCTCGACCTGCCCGCGTGGCGCGAGGCCGGCGCGGTGCCGGACCTGCTGCGCGGCCTGGTCCCGGCGGCTCGGCGTACCGTCGCCGACCGGGAGGCCGGGACGGACTCGTTGCTGGGCAAGCTGGTCCGCCTTCCCGCCGACAAGCGGCTTGACCACCTGCGCGACCTGGTCATCGAGCACGCGGCGGCGGTGCTGGGGCACACGTCGACGGACATGATCGACGCCGACCGGGCGTTCAAGGACCTCGGTTTCGACTCGCTGACCGCGGTCGAGCTGCGCAACACGCTCAACGAGGTCACCGGCCTCAGCCTCACCGCGACGCTCGTCTTCGACCACCCGACCGCTGGCGACCTCGCCGCGCACCTTCACGACGAGCTGCTCGGCGACCTGGACCCGGACGCGGCCGGGCCGGAGACCACGGTGGTGGGCAGCGACGAGCCGATCGCGATCGTCGGCATGGCCTGCCGGTTCCCCGGCGGGGTGACCACGCCGGACGAGCTGTGGCAGCTGGTCGCCGCCGGTCAGGACGGGACCAGCGACTTCCCGGCCGACCGGGCCTGGGACATGGACCACTGGCTCGAGCAGGTCGCGCCCGACGGCGGCACGCCGCGCGGCGGGTTCGTGCCGGACGCCACCGAATTCGACGCGGCGTTCTTCGGCATCAGCCCCAACGAGGCCGTGATGATGGACCCGCAGCAGCGGATGCTGCTGGAGTCGTCGTGGGTCGCGCTGGAGAACGCCGGGGTGGATCCGCTGGCGCTCAAGGGGAGCACGACCGGGGTGTTCGTCGGCGTGATGCAGTCCGACTACGACCCGGGCGACGCGCTCGAACAGGGCGGCGGGGCCTATCGCGGGTCCGGTGCGCTGAGCAGCGTGGTCTCCGGGCGGGTCGCGTACGCGTTCGGTCTCGAAGGGCCCGCGGTGTCGGTGGACACGGCGTGCTCGTCGTCGTTGGTGGCCTTGCATCAGGCGACCCAGGCGTTGCGCGGTGGGGACTGCTCGCTCGCCTTGGTCGCGGGTGTCTCGGCGCTCGTTTCGCCGGCGCCGTTCGCGCAGTTCCTTGACGGTGCTGTCGCTCGGGACGGCCGGTGCAAGCCGTACTCGGCTGCGGCCGACGGGTTTGGCTGGGGCGAGGGCGTCGGGGTGCTTGTGATCGAGCGGCTGTCTGACGCGCAGCGCAACGGGCACGACGTGCTGGCTGTGGTGAAGTCCAGCGCGGTCAACGCGGATGGTGCTTCCAACGGTCTTAACGCGCCCAGTGCTCCGGCGCAGGAGAAGTTGATTCGGCGGGCATTGACGGCGGCTGGTCTGGTGGCGTCCGATGTGGACGCTATCGAGGGGCATGGCGCGAGTACTCCGCTGGGCGACCGGATTGAGACCGCTGCGCTGCTGGCCACTTACGGTCGGGAACGGTCGGCGGACCGTCCACTGTGGCTTGGCTCGGTGAAGTCGAACATCGGGCACACTCAGGCGGCGGCGGGTGTCGCGGGTGTGATCAAGATGGTGCAGGCGATGCGGCACGGAGTGTTGCCGTCGACCTTGCACGTCACCGAGCCGACGCACGATGTCGACTGGGCTGCCGGAACTGTGCGGCTGCTGGACGAGTCTCGGGACTGGCCCGAGGTGGATCGGCCGCGGCGTGCTGCGGTGTCGGCGTTCGGGTACAGCGGGACCAACGCGCACGTGATTCTGGAGCAGGCTCCGGAGGCAGTGGCGGAAGCGGCTGAGACGGTTGATTCCGGTGGCGTGTTGCCGCCGCTCGTGTTCTCGGCTCGTACGGCGGCGGCGCTTCCTGATCAGGCGCGGGCGTTGCTGGCGCACCTCGACGCGCATCCGTCGTTGGATGTCGTTTACTCGCAGGCGAATCGTCAGCCGTTGTTCTCGCACCGGGCTGCGGTGGTCGGTTCGGATGCGGCTGAGCTCCGTGCGGCGCTGGCGGCGTTGTCTACTTCGGACTCGGTGGTGACGGGACGCGCTCGCTCTGGCGGGCGGACTGCGTACCTTTTGCCGGGCCAGGGCAGCCAGCGGGCTGGGATGGGTGCGGAACTGTCCGCTGCGTTCCCGGTGTTCGCGCATGAACTGGAGCGGGTTGCGGCGAAGTTCGATCAGCATCTCGGGCGGTCGTTGCACACGGTGATGTTCGCTGAAGCCGGATCGGTCGACGCGCAGTTGCTGGACCGGACTCAGTTCAGCCAGGCCGCGGTGTTCTCGTTCTCCGTGGCGTTGTATCGGCTGCTGGAATCGTGGGGGCAGCGGCCGGAGGTACTCGTCGGGCATTCGGTCGGTGAGATCGCGGCCGCGCATCTGGCCGGGGCGTTCTCTTTGGACGACGCGGTGAAGCTTGTCGCGCACCGAGGTCAGCTGATGGCGGAGACTCGGGCTGGTGCGGTGGTCGCGGTCGAGGCCAGTGCGGACGAGGTGCGGCCGTTGCTGGGCGAGGACGTTGCGCTGGCTGCGGTGAACGGGCTGCGGTCGGTGGTGGTGTCCGGTGTGGACGGTGCCGTCCAGGCGATTGTTGAGCACTTCGAGAAGCTTGGCCGGCGTACTAACCGGCTGGCGATCGATTGTGCGGTTCACTCGCCGTTGCTGGACGAGATTCTCGAAGAGCTGGAAGAGATCGCGCAGGAGTTGACGTTCGCGACGCCGACTGTGCCGGTGGTCTCGACGGTCACCGGTGCTGAGGTGACGGACGAGTTGTCCGATCCGGCTCATTGGGTGGCTAACTGCCGCAACACGGTTCGGTTCGCGGACGCGGTCAAGGCTTCGGGGGCGACTCGTTTTGTCGAGTTGAGTACGAATGGGGTGCTCACGGCGGCCGCTGAGGCTGTGATCGAGGACGCGGAGTTCGTTCCGGTGCTTCGGCGCAATCGCGGTGAGGTCGCTTCGACGCTGCTGGCGGCTGGGCAGCTGCACGTCCTTGGCGCGGGGCTGGATGTTCGACGGATGTTCTCCGGGCGAGCCGCGGCTACGGTTCCGTTGCCGCCGTATGCGTTCCACCGGACTCGGTACTGGCCGTCGGTGGACATGGAGGCTCGGCGGGCCGACGGGACTGGGCTCGCGACGTTGTTCGGGCCTCCGTTGACTGTCGCTGGATCGTCCACTGTGGTGTTGAGCGGGACGTTGCCTGCCGATGAAGCGTTCCCGGTAGCGGGCTTTGTGGAGTTGGCTACTCGGGCCGGGGATGAGGTCGGCTGCGGACGCGTGGTGCGGTTGACCGTTGAGTCGCCGTTGGCTTCTGCGCACGTGCAGATCGTGGTGGGCGAGCCGGATGACATCGGGAAGCGTCCGGTGACTGTCCACTCGCGACACGACGATGCGTGGACACGGCATGCCGAGGGGGTGCTGGCGGTGGACGACGGTGGTGAGCCGGAGGGCATTGGCCAGTGGCCGCCTGCTGGGGCGGAGCCGGTGAGTGCTGGGCGGCTGGACGCTGCTTGGACTGTTGACGGGGTGGTGTTCGGGGAGATCGAAGTCGCTCCGGACGAGCGGTTCGGGTTGTCTCCGGTGGTGCTTGACGCCGCGCTGTCCGCTGTGGGCGGGGATGCGGTGGAATGGCGGGGCTTCCGGTTGTTCGCTACCGGGGCGGTGAAGCTTCGGGTTCGGGTGACTCCGGTTGCCGACGATCGGGTGGCGGTGTTGTTCGCTGATCGTTCTGGGCGGGCGGTTGCCGCGGCTGAGTCGGTGACGGTGCGGGAGCTGGTGGCTCCGGAGGCTGCCTCAGCGGGGCAGGCCGTGGTGAAGAAGCGGCGTGCGGTGGCTGACGATGTCTCGGAGTTGGAGCTCACCGAGAAGGGGCTGCTGGCGTTCGTTTTGGAGCAGGTCGCTGGGCTGCTGGGGTATGCCGATGCCGCCGAGCTTGACGAGGACGCGCACTTCCTGGAGATCGGATTCGATTCGCTGACCGCGGTTGAGTTGCGGAATCGGATCGGTGGGGTGGCTGGGGTTTCGTTGCCCGCGTCTGTTGCGTTCGATCACCGGACGCCGGCGGGGTTGGCGAAGCATTTGCTCGGCGTGTTGACCGGGCCCGCGGTTGAGACTGGCGGGGATCCGGTTACGGAGATGTTCTTCGAGGCTGTCCGGGGCGGGCAGGTCGAGAATGGTCTCGCGTTGCTGGGGGCGGCTGCGAAGTTGCGGCCGGTTTTCCATGGTGTGGCTGAGCTTTCGGAGGCGCCTCGGCCGGTGGAGTTGGCTGAGGGGCCCGCTGGGGTGAGGTTGCTGGCGGTTCCTACTCCGGCTGGGATGGGCGGGGCTTACCAGTACGCGAAGCTCGCGGCTCGGTTCCGGGGGGTTCGGGGGGTTGCTGCTCTGCCTACGCCTGGGTTTGTGGCCGGGGAGTTGTTGCCTGCCGATCTGGATTCGTTGCTGGATGTTTTGGCGGAGAGTGTCCGGCTTTCCGGGGACGGGCCGTTTGTTTTGGTGGGCCATTCATCTGGCGGGGTTCTTGCTTATGCGCTGGCTTCCCGGGTGGGGGCGGCTGGGGTTGTGCTGCTGGACACCTATGCGATGGATGACGGTGGGGATGCCGGGGACACCGTTCGGGATATGGCCGCGGGGATGGTTGAGCGGGAGGAGCAGTTCGGGCCGTTTGATCGGGATAAGTTGACTGCGATGGCTTATTATCTCGGATTGCTGGACGGGGTTCGGTTGCCTGAGGTTTCCGCGCCGGTGGTGTTGGTTCGGCCGGATCGGCGGTTTGTCATCGCTGGGGATTCCGCGGATCGGGCGGAGGAGGATCCTGGGTTGTGGCGGACTACCTGGGATCGGGCGGATGTCGTGGTTACTGTTCCTGGGGACCATTTCAGTATTGTTGATGCGGATGTGGAGACTACGGCTAAGGCTGTGGAGGGGTGGGTGGGTAGTCTCTGAGTTCTCTCTCGGGTGGCTCGTCGCCTGGCGGCGACATTGCGCCCGGGTGGTGAGGCTTGGCACCCCGAAGTTTGAGTGTGACTACGGCGCGGGGGCGCTTGTCAAGGCGGGAAAGATGCCTTGACAAGCGCCCCCGCGCCGTGTTTTTGGCTTCGTATCGGGGTTGGGGGTGGGGTGGGTGCTTTGCTGGGTGGGTGCGTTGGCTGCGGTTCGCGGTGGGGCGGGGCTTGCGCCCAATGTGGCGTTGGGGCGCATCGCGGCGGGCGCGGGCGGTTCGTGAGGGGAACCCTGAGGGACTCAGAGTCCCTCAGGGTTCCCCTCACGGACTTGGTTCAGGGGAGCAGTGCGGCGATTCCGTCCAGGACTCGTTCCAGGGCGAAGTCTTCGGGGGCGGCGGCTGGGAACTCGCGGGACTCCGCTAGCTCGGCCAGGTGCGGGTAGTCGCCTTCGGTCAGACGGGGGTGCAGGAACGCTCGCACCTCGGCTACGTACTCGGTCGATTCCGGCGAGTCCGGGTCGGCGACCGTGCGCCGGCGGTCGGCGGTGGCTCGGACTACCGCTGAGACCAGTTCTGCGCACGACAGGGCGTCCACAGTGGACAAACCGGCCGCAACGAAGATCGCCAGGAGCTGCTCAGTCCAGCGGAGGCGGTGTGGGGTCAAGCCCTCGCGGACGTCCAGCAGCCACGGGCGGGCGGCGTATCGCTTGGTCGCTGCGTCGGCCCAGGTGCGGACGGCGGAGCGCCAGTCCAGGCTGAGGGGAGCGGCGGGAGGCGGGCCGAAGCCTGCCTCGGCCAGGAGGATCAGCAGCTCGTCTTTCGAGCTCACGTAGCGGTACAGCGCGTTGGTCGTCAGGCCTAGCGCGGACGCGATGTTCGGCAGTGACGCGGCTGTCAGGCCTTCGGTGTCGGCCAGCTCGACAGCCGCGGCTACCACCGCCTCCACTGTGTGCGACGGCTTCGGTCCTCGGCGGGGACGGGGGGCGCCCAGCCAGGCTGGGGTCAGGCCCGGCGGCAGGGCTCGGGGATCGGGCTCGATCGGCATCTTTCGCTCCGGTACGTCTTTCAGTAAACTGTGCAAGTCTTACACTGATCTGGTCTGGGGGCGAGCCAACGTGAGCGAGACCAACCGGTTCGGGTTCGGGAAGGTCACCGAACTGGATCGGAAGCTGGCGGCTACCGAGGTTGAGCACGCCCGTTCCGAAGGGGTCTGCGACGGGCAGGAAGCGGCCCGCAGGCTGGCCCGGATTCGGCTCGCCGGGTCGCACGCGGCGTTGCGGGCCGCGGTCGAAGGGCGCGCTTCGGCATCGCCGCCGCCGCTGCTCGAGGCCGCGCCGAAGCTCGCGTTCGGGCTTTGGGTGCTGGTCGCGGCGGTCAACACGCTGATCTGGTTCGGCATCGGGGTGATCGGCGGGCAGTGGGATCCGCTGTGGCTGCTCTGGGTCTATCTCGGCGGCGGAGTGCTGGTCGCGGGCGTGTGGAGCGTCCGGGACTTCGACCGGCGGGCGCGGGCCACGGCGGGCCGGGCGTCCTGAGCGAAACCCCTGGGGTTCCCCCATCAGCGGGAGTCCGCTAAACTGTTCAAGCCTTACACAATTAATCCCGACT
This sequence comes from Amycolatopsis halotolerans, assembly GCF_042647905.1. Lineage (NCBI taxonomy): Bacteria > Bacillati > Actinomycetota > Actinomycetes > Pseudonocardiales > Pseudonocardiaceae > Amycolatopsis > Amycolatopsis halotolerans. The sequence goes on along the minus strand of NZ_JBHRWI010000081.1, from coordinate 47,375 downwards.
CCGTCGAAGCCGTATTGGGGGGCCTCATGTCGGAGAGCACCGAGAAGACCCGCTCCGGGAGCGGACTCGCTCGCCGAATCGTCACGATCGCCTGGGCCGCCATCACCGGCGTCCAGTTCGTGATCTGGCTGCTGATGAGCCTCATCAGCATGTCCTTCAAGTCGCCCTTCTGGCTGTGGACGCTGGGCGGGGGCGCGATCGTGCTCGCGGTCTGGTGGTCGCTCGAGCGCCGCGGTTCCGGGAACGGAACGGAGTGAACGACGTGCCCACCACCACTTCCGTGGCAACACCGGTCCAGCTGGACGCGGTGCACAAGACCTACGGCCGCGGCGAGAGCGCCGTCGAAGCGCTCGCCGGCGTGTCCGTTGCCTTCCCGGCAGGCACCTTCACCGCGGTGATGGGCCCGTCCGGTTCCGGCAAGAGCACGCTGCTGCACTGCGCGGCGGGGCTGGACACGCCGACCTCGGGGCAGGTCACCCTCGTGGGGACCGACCTCAAGGGCAAGAACGAAACCCAGCTCACCGAGCTGCGCCGCGAGCACGTCGCGTTCATTTTCCAGTCGTTCAACCTGATGCCGGCGCTGAACGTGGAACAGAACGTCACGCTGCCCACGCTCCTGGCCGGCCGCACGCCCGACAAGGCGTGGGTGGACCAGGTGATCGCGCGCGTCGGGCTGTCGCAGCGCGTGAAGCACCGGCCCGGCGAGCTGTCCGGCGGACAGCAGCAGCGCGTCGCGATCGCCCGTGCGCTCGCGGCCCGCCCGGCTGTGGTGTTCGCCGACGAGCCGACCGGCGCGCTCGACACCACCACCGCGCTCGAGGTGCTCGGCCTGATGCGCGAGCTGGTCAGCGCCGGCCAGACCATCGTGATGGTCACCCACGACCCGGTCGCGGCGTCCCACGCGGACAACGTGCTGTTCCTGGTCGACGGGCGGATCGTCACGCAGATGACCACACCCAGCGTCGACGCGGTCGCGAGCACCCTGGCGCACCTCGGCGAGCAAGCGAGGAGGCAGCGGTGAGTTCGCGGCGAGTGGTGCTCGCGCTCGCGCTGTCGAGCCTCCGGTACCGCGCGGCGGCGTCGCTCGCGTCGTTCGTCGCGATCTTCATCGGCTGCGGTCTGCTGATCGCGTGCGCCGGGCTGTTCGAGACGGCGATCGTGCTGAAGGCAGCGCCGGAACGGCTGTCCGCGGCGCCTCTCGTGGTCGGCGGATCCGCCGGGTTCAAGCTGCCGGACGAGGAATCCCAGGTCGTCCCGTACGCCGAGCGTGCGGTGCTGCCGGAGGACCAGGTCGCGAAGATCTCCGCGGTGCAGGGCGTCCGGCAAGCGGTGCCGGACGTGTCGTTCGCGACCGTGCTGCTGCACGACGGCGCGCCCGCCGCGTCGGGTGCGGCTGTCCTTTCCGGACACGGCTGGGATTCGGCTTCGCTGGGCGGATACAAGCTCACCGAGGGCGCGGCGCCGAACACGCCGGGGCAGGTGGTCATTGACGCGACCACCGCGTCCGCGGCTGGTCTGCACGCCGGTTCGGCGGTCGACCTGGCGGTGAACGGGCAGCGGCAGTCGTTCCAGATTTCCGGGATCGCGCAGCCGTCGCAGACCGTGCGCGCGCCCGCGTTCTTCTTCTCTGTCACCGACGCCCAGCGGTTCAACCCGCATCCCGGCACGGTCGGGCTCGTCGGCGTTTTCCCGGCTGACGGTGTCGACGCGGCAGACCTGGCGGGCAAGATCTCCGCGCAGGTTCCCTCGCTCACCGTGCTGACCGGCGACGACCGCGGTTCGGCCGAATTCCTCGGCGTGAGCGGAAGCCAGTTGCCGCTGATCCTGCTCGCGGCGGTGTTCGGCGGCATGGTGCTGGTCGTGATGGCGCTGGTCGTCTCCGCGACGATCAGCCTCACCGTCCGGCAGCGGCAGCAGGAACTCGCGCTGTTGCGGGCGACCGGGGCGACGCCGAAACAGGTGCACCGCATGGTCGTCATGGAGACGATGGCGGTCGGCGCGGTCGCCGCGGTGTGCGGGGCGTTCCTGGGCAGCCTGCTCGGGAACTGGATCTTCAGCACCAGCGGCTCGCTCGGCATCGTGCCGGACGAACTCGCCTTCACCCAGGACATCATCGCGTTCGCCGGCGGGATCGTCGTCACGCTCGCGATCACCTTCGGGGCCGCGTGGTTCGCCGCGCTGGCCGCCGCGCGGGCCCGGCCCATCCAGGCGCTGGCCGAAGCGGCGATCCCGGGCGTCAAGGTGAACGCGATGCGCCGCATGGGCGCGCTGATCTGCGGTGCGGCCACGGTTTTGCTGGCCGCGACCACGATCTTCATGCCCGCCGACACGGCGGCGGCGATCGGCGGACCGGCGGTGCTCACCGGGGCGATCGGCGTCGCGCTGCTCGGTCCGGAGATCATCGCCTGGGTGGTGGACCGGTTCGGTCCGTTCGTGCGCCGGGTCGCCGGCCGCGACGCCACGCTCGCGGTCATCAACACCCGGGCGCGGGCGGTCGCGTTCGCGGCGGTGCTCACGCCGATCACCCTCGCCAGCGCGGTCGCGCTCGGCAACGTGTATTCCGAGACCACCGCCCAAAAAGCGCAGATCGCCGCGTACGCCGGGCAACTGAAGGCAGACGCGGTGGTCAGCTCGACCGCGGGCGGATTCTCTCCGGACGAGCTCGCGCAGATCCGCAGCACGCCAGGGGTTTCGACCTCGTCGCCGCTCGTCACCAGCTCCGGCTGGGTCGAGGAGCCCTACGACGGCAACGGAAGCGACCCGCTGCGGCTGATGGGCGTCGCCGCGCAGGACCAGGGCGGCACGGTACTCGCCACCGAGGTCACCGAAGGCTCGCTGACGCAGCTGCGCGGGAATTCCGTGGCGCTGCCCGCGTCGGTCGCCGAAAAGCTGGAAGTCAAGGTCGGCTCCACCATCAAGATGCGGCTCGGCGACGGGGCGCAGGTCCCGGTGACCGTGGTCGCGCTGCTGGACAGCCCGTCCAGCTACGCGAGCATGATCTTGCCCGCGGATCTCCTGGCCGCGCACACCACCAGCGGCCTGGCGTCGCAGGTGCTCGTGCGGGGCGGGGACGCCGGCGCGATCGTGTCGGCGCTGTCCGACCGGGCGAAGGACTGGCCCGGGGTCACGGTCGGCGACGACAGCGCGCTCGCCGCGAGTTTCCAGGCGAGTGCCGACGTCGAGGCGCTGATCAACTACCTGCTGGCCGTGCTCGCCATCGCGTACGCCGCGATCGCCGCGGTGAACACGCTCGCGGTGGCCGTGCTCGCGCGCCGACGGGAGTTCGGCGCGCAACGGCTCGCTGGTGCGGATCGCGGGCAGATTCGGCGGATGCTGTTCGTGGAAGGCGGGATCGTGGCGGTGACCGGGCTGGTGCTCGGCATCGTGATTTCGCTCTTCACGGTGGTGCCGATGGCGCTGACGACCGGCGAGATCATCCCGTCCGGGCCGATCTGGGTGTTCCTCGGCGTGGTCCTCGCGATCTTCCTGATCGTGTGGCCGGCGACCGCGCTCTCGGCGAGGCTGGCGATGCGCCGCAACGCGATCGAAGCGGTGAAAATGCCCGGCCAGTAACGGTTTCTAGGGGTACGCCGGGCCGGCCCGGGGTGGATAGTCTCGTGACGACTGTCCGCACCGGGCCGGCCCGGTTTTCGTCGTATCTGGAGTGATCCCCATGCGTGTACTCCTGGTCGCGCCGTCGTCAACGGCCCGTCTCCACACCCTGGTGCCGCTGGCGTGGGCGCTGCGAAGTGCCGGGCACGACGTGAAAATCGCCGGACGGCCCGCGTTCGTCGAGGACATCCTCCGCACCGGCTGCGTCGCGGTCGAGCTCGAGGACGGCGACGCTGCGCTGACCGAATCCGCGGCGCTGGTCGAGTTCGCGCAATTGTGGCGGCCCGCGGCGGTGATCTCGAATGCCTCCGCCGGAATCGCTGCCGCCCGCGCGGTCGATGCTAAGGCCGTGCGCGTGCTGGGTCCGGCTGACGAGCTGGATGCTTCAGCGGACCTCACGCTCGACGTCGTTCCGCCTTCCTTGCGGGAATCTCCCGGGCAGCCGCTGCGGCACGTGCCGTACTTCGGTCCGGTCGAGGTGCCGACTTGGTTGCGCCGCAAGGCGCGTCGGGCTCGCATTCTCCTGTCGCTGACCGATCCGTCGTGGTATGAGCCGGTCTTCCACGCACTGTCCGATGTGGACGCTGAAATCGTCTGTGGTGCGGATTTGCCCGCTGGTCTCGAATTGCCGCAGAAATTGAAGCTCGTCGACGCCGCACCACCGGCTGCTGTATTGCCGACCTGTGCGGCGGTGGTGCACGACGGTGACGAGACTTTGGCGCTTGCCGCGGTGGCGTACGGACTGCCGCAGCTGTCGTTGACCGAGTCCGCCTTCGGTACTCGCGTCACGGCGGCAGGTGCGGGGCTTTCCGGTACGGCAGAAGGGATTTCCCGGCTGACGGGCGAAGCGCTTCGTGCCGGTGCGAGCGCGTTGCGTGCGGAGATGGCCGCGTTGCCGGCCCCGCGCGTGGTCGCCGCCGCGCTGGCCGGCTGAATATGGGGCCGCTAGGGGTGGGGGCGCGCGGGGGCCGTCGGTAGCGTTCCCGACGTGGCACTTTCCACCCTTTTTCGCGGTTAGGCGGGGCGATTGGCGTGAGTAGCGACTTCCAGTCCGGCGGCGAGAACGAGCGCAAACTGCTCGCCTACCTCAAACGCGCGACGACCGATCTTCGCGAGGCGAAGCGGGCACTGCAGGAAACGCGCGAGCGTGCCGGCGAGCCGATCGCGATCGTCGGCATGGCCTGCCGGTACCCGGGCGGCGTCACGTCGCCCGAGGACCTGTGGAACCTCGTCGCCACCGGAACCGACGCGATCGGCGGCTTCCCGGAGGACCGCGGCTGGCCGTTGGACACCCTGTACGACCCGACCGGCGAACGGCCCGGCACCACGAACACGCGCGAGGCTGGCTTCCTTTACGACGCAGCGGAATTCGATCCGGAATTCTTCGGCATCTCGCCGCGCGAAGCGCTCGCGATGGACGCGCAGCAGCGGATCCTGCTGGAAACCTCGTGGACCGCGCTGGAGCGGGCCGGGATCGTTCCGGAAACGTTGCGCGGCAGTGAAACCGGTGTTTTCACCGGCGTCATGTACCACGACTACGCCGGACACGCGGCCGCTGGCAGCGTCGTCTCCGGCCGCGTCGCTTACGCGCTCGGGCTCGAAGGACCGGCGGTGAGCGTGGACACCGCGTGCTCGTCGTCGCTCGTCGCACTCCACTGGGCCGCGCAGGCACTCCGCCGCGGCGACTGCTCGCTCGCGTTGGTCGGCGGCGTCACAGTGATGGCCACGCCCGAAACGTTCGTGTATTTCTCCGAGCAGCGCGGGCTTTCCGACGACGGCCGGTGCAAGGCGTTCGCCGCGGCGGCTGACGGAACTGGTTGGGGCGAGGGCGCGGGCGTCCTCGTGGTCGAGCGGCTTTCCGAAGCCCGCCGCAACGGCCACCCGGTGCTCGCCGTGATCCGCGGCTCCGCGGTGAACTCCGACGGCGCGTCGAGCGGTCTGACTGTCCCTAATGGACCCGCGCAGCAGCGAGTGATTCGCCAGGCGCTGGAATCGGCCGGGTTGAGCACGGCGGACGTCGACCTCGTCGAGGGCCATGGCACCGGCACGAAGCTCGGCGACCCGATCGAGGCGCAGGCGTTGCTCGCGACCTACGGCCAGGACCGCACTGAGCCGCTGTGGCTGGGCTCGCTCAAGTCGAACATCGGACACACCCAGGCCGCGGCCGGGGTCGGCGGCGTGATCAAGGTCGTGGAAGCGATCCGGCACGGCGTGCTGCCGAAGACGCTGCACGTCGACGCGCCCTCGCCGCACGTGGACTGGTCGGCCGGCGAGGTCGAACTGCTCACCGAGGCGCGGACGTGGCCGGAGACCGGACGTGCCCGCCGCGCCGCGGTGTCGTCGTTCGGGATCAGCGGCACCAACGCGCACGTGATTGTCGAGCAGGCCGAGCCGGTCGAGGATGCCGCCGCGCCGGTCGAGGTGCCGGTGCTCGCGTGGCCGTTCTCTGCGGACAGCGCGGACACGCTCGACGCTCAGGTGAACCAGCTCTCGGCGGTCGAAGGTTCGCCGACTGATATCGGTTTCTCCTTGGCCACCACCCGGTCCATGCTCGACCACCGTGCCGTGCTCGTCGGCACCACACGAGACGACCTGCGCGAAGTACGGGACCGTCGCACCAACGGCCGTACGGCGTTCCTCTTCACCGGCCAAGGCGCACAGCGGGCCGGGATGGGCAAGGAACTCGCCGCGAAGTACCCGGTGTTCGCCGAGGCTTTCGACGCCGTGTGCGCCGAACTCGACCCGCACCTGGACCGTCCGCTGAAGACAGTCCTCGACGATGCCGCCGAGCTGGAGCGCACCGGCTTCACTCAACCCGCGTTGTTCGCGGTCGAGGTGGCGCTGTTCCGGCTGCTGGCGTCGTGGGGGATCAAGCCGGACTTCCTGCTGGGCCATTCGATCGGTGAACTCGCCGCCGCGCACGTCGCCGGGATTCTTTCGCTCCCGGACGCGGCGGCGTTGGTCGGCGCGCGGGCGCGGCTGATGCAGGCGCTGCCGTCCGGCGGTTCGATGGTGGCTCTCCAAGCGACCGAGGACGAGGTCACGCCGCAGCTGATTGACCAGGTGAGTATTGCCGCGATCAACGGTCCGGACTCGGTGGTTCTTTCCGGCACCGAAAACGCTGTCGCCGCAGTGGTGGCGGAATTTTCCGCTAGGAAGTCCTCGAAGCTCAAGGTGTCGCACGCGTTCCACTCGCCGCTGATGGAGCCGATGCTCGCCGAATTCGCCGTCGCGGCCGAGAAGCTCACCTACGCGAAGCCGCAGATCCCGATCGTCTCCACTGTCGGGGTCGGCGAGGATCTGTCCACTCCGGACTACTGGGTGCGCCAGGTCCGTGCCGCGGTCCGGTTCCACGCCGGGGTCGAGAAGCTGGTGGACGAAGGCGTCCGGACGTTTGTCGAGATTGGACCGTCCGCAGTCCTCACCGCCGCACAGAACGCGTTTGACGACGACACCCTCGCCTTCATTCCGGCACAGCGCAAGGACCGCGGCGAAGCGGTCACTGCCGTCACCGCGTTCGCGACGCTGCACGCGCGCGGCGTCCCGGTCGACTGGACCGCGTTCTACCCGGGCGCGCGCCGCGTCGAGCTGCCGACCTACGCCTTCCGCCGCACCCGCTACTGGCTCCCCGCCGACACGACCGGCGGCGACGCGACCGAGCACGGCCAGCGGCCCGCCGGACACCCGATGCTGAGCTCTGTCGTCCACCTGCCGGAAACCGGCTCGGTGGTGCTCACCGGCCGGTTGTCCACGACCAGCGTCGGCTGGGTCGCCGACCACGTCGTGCTCGGCACGATCCTGGTTCCGGGGACGGCGTTTGTCGAGCTGGTGCACCGTGCCGCTGCCGAGGTTGGCTGCGCGCACATCGAGGAACTCACCCTCGAAGCACCGCTCACCCTCACCGAAAGCGCGGCGATCCAGGTCTCCGTCGAGGCTCCGGACGAGAACGGCCGCCGCACGGTCACCGTCCATTCGCGACACGACAGCGCCGAATCCTGGACCCGGCACGCGAGCGGTTTCGTTGCCCCGAATGCAGAACTGCCGTCGTTCGACCTCGCCGAATGGCCGCCCGCCGGTGCGACGAAGGTCGAGCTGGACGACCCGTACACAACGCTCGCCGCACTCGGTTACGACTACGGCCCGGCTTTCCAGGGCCTGCAGGCGATGTGGCAAGACGGCGATGTCATTTACGCGGAGGTCACGCTCCCGGACGGTGCCGAGGCCCGCGACTACGGCGTCCATCCCGCCCTGCTCGACGCCGCCATGCACGCGCAACTCCTCGGCCCGGCGCCCGAGGGCGGTGCCGCGCCGATGCTGCCGTTCTCCTTCAGCGGCACGACGGTGCACTCGCCGGGCGCGTCGACGCTGCGAGTCCGAGTCGCCCCGGCAGGCACCGACGCGATCACTCTGCAGATCGCCGACGCCACCGGCGGCCCGGTCCTGACCGTCGAGGCACTCGCCGCACGGGCGCTGAAGCTGGCTCCGGCGAAAGACACGCTGTACCGGGTCAAGTGGGAGTCCGTCGAGAACATCGGCGAACAGCACGACTTCCGGATCCTTGAAGTGTCCACTTCGGAGCGTCGAGTGCCGGAAGCAGCGCGCGCAGTCGCGGCGAAGGTGCTCGCCGCCATCCAGGAAACGCTCGACGGTGACGGTCGCCTCGCGGTCGTCACGCGAGGAGCGGTGTCCGTCAACGGTGAGGACGTCGATCCAGCGCTCGCCCCGGCCTGGGGGCTGGTCCGCGCCGCTGCGGCCGAGAACCCCGGCCGGTTCGCGCTGGTCGATGGGGACCCGGAGACAGCGCTGGCCACCGGTGAGCCGGAGACTGCGGTCCGAGACGGCCAGGTCTTCGCCCCGCGATTCGCCACCGTCACCGCGGAACCGACCGAACTGAATTGGGACAAAGTCCTGGTCACTGGCGGTACCGGCGGACTCGGCGCAGTCGTCGCCCGGCACCTGGTGACCAAGCACGGCGTGCGGAACCTCGTCTTGACCAGCCGTCGGGGAGCGAACGCCCCCGGTGCGGCCGAGTTGCGCGACGAGCTGATCTCCCGAGGCGCGACGGTCGCGATCGAAAGCTGCGATGTCACCGACGCGGCGTCCGTGCGGAACCTGCTCGAAACCGTCGGCCCGCTCTCCGCGGTGATCCACGCGGCGGGCGTGCCGTCGGCCGGACGCGTCGAGACGCTCACCGAGGAAGAAACCGCCCGCGTCTTCGCGCCGAAGGTCGACGGAGCCTGGCACCTGCACGAGCTGACGAGCGACCTCGGCGCGTTCGTCCTGTTCTCGTCCGCCGCCAGCACGGTCCTCGCCGCCGGACAGGCGGGATACGCCGCGGCCAACGCGTTCCTCGACGAACTGGCCGAACACCGTCGCGCACAAGGACTTCCGGCGACCTCGCTGTGCTGGGGCGCGTGGTCCGAAGACGGCGGCATGGCGGGAGAACTGTCCGAAGCGGACTTCCGCCGTCTCCGCCGTCTGGGCACGCCGCCGATGGCGACCGCCGAAGCACTCGCCCTCCTGGACGCCAGCCTCGCGTCGACCGAACCCGTGCTCGCGCCGGTCCGCTTGGACCAGGCCGCACTGCGCAGCCGGACCGACGACCTGCCGCCGGTCCTGAGGAACATGGTTCGCCGCCCAGCCAAAAAGGCACCGGCCGCGACCCGGTTGGCGACCGTCCCCGAGGCCGAGCGCGAGGAGTACCTGCTGGGCCTGGTGTCCGAGCAGGTAGCGGCGATCCTCGGCTTCGCGAACGCCGCGGCGGTCGAGCCGGAGCGCGCGTTCCAGGAGATGGGCTTCGACTCGCTCACCTCCGTCGAACTGCGCAACCAGCTCGGCGCGCGGACCGGGCTGAAGCTGACCGCGACCATCGTGTTCGACCATCCGACCCCGGCCGCGCTGGCCCGGCGGCTGCACGAGCTGCTCGGCGTCGGCCGCGGTCCGGCCGAACCGCTGCTGACCGAGATCGACCGGCTGGAAACCCTCCTCGGGGGCGCGGCCGGAACGCTGAACGGGTCGACCGCGAAGGTCGCCGCCCGGCTGGACGCCTTGGTGCGCAAGTGGGCCGACGCGCACGCCGGGGCCGAAACCGAAGCCGATCTGGACGAGGCCACCGACGACGAGCTGTTTGCCGTCCTGGACGACGAATTGGGCATCTCATGAACGGGCAGACCATGAGCAACGAGGACAAGCTCCGCGACTACCTGAAGCGTGCGACGGCCGATCTCAAGCAGGCCCGCCGCCGGCTGCACGAGCTGGAGGCGCGCGATACCGAGCCGATCGCCATCATCGGCATGAGCTGCCGCTATCCCGGGGGCGTGCGCACGCCGGACGACCTGTGGGACCTCGTCGACGAGGGCCGCGACGCGATCGGGGAGTTCCCCGCCGACCGCGGCTGGGACATCGAGGGCGTCTACGACCCGACGCCCGAGCGGCCCGGCAAGACCTACACCCGGCACGGCGGTTTCCTTTACAACGCAGCGGATTTCGACGCCGAGTTCTTCGGCATCAGCCCGCGCGACGCCCGCCGCGCCGACCCGCAGCAGCGGATCCTGCTCGAAGCGTCCTGGGAGGCGTTCGAGCGCGCCGGGCTCGACCCGCACGGGCTCAAGGGCAGCTCGACCGGCGTCTACGCCGGCGTGATGTACCACGACTACAGCGGCGGCAGCCCCGACGGCAGCCTCGTGTCCGGCCAGGTTTCCTACACCCTCGGCCTCGAAGGACCGTCGGTGTCGGTGGACACCGCGTGCTCGTCTTCGCTGGTCGCGCTGCACATGGCCGCGCAAGGGCTGCGTCGCGGCGACTGCTCGCTCGCGCTGGCGAGCGGCGTCGCGGTGATGGGCACGCCGGAGATGTTCGTGGACTTCTGCAGCCGTCGCGGTCTCGCGGCGGACGGCCGGAGCAAGTCGTTCTCCGACGACGCCGACGGCACGTCGTGGGCGGAAGGCGTCGGCGTACTGGTCCTGGAGCGACTTTCCGACGCGCAGCGCAACGGGCACCGCGTGCTCGCGCTGCTGCGCGGTTCGGCGGTCAACCAGGACGGAGCCAGCAACGGCTTCTCCGCGCCGAACGGTCCTTCGCAGGTCCGCGTGATCGAGGCCGCGCTCGTTGACGCTGGGCTCTCGGCGTCCGATGTGGACGCTGTCGAGGCCCACGGCACCGGGACCGCCTTGGGCGATCCGATCGAAGCCCAGTCGCTGCTGGAAACCTACGGTCAGCGCAGCAGCGGTGCGCCGTTGCTGCTCGGCTCGATCAAGTCGAACATGGGGCACCCGCAGGCCGCTGCTGGCGTCGCGGGCGTGATCAAGATGGTGCAGGCACTGCAACACGCTCGGCTGCCGAAGACGCTGCACGTCGGGACGCCTTCGAAGCACGTGGACTGGACGTCCGGCGCGGTCGAGCTGCTCACCGAACCGCAGGCGTGGCCCGAGGTCAACCGGCCGCGGCGGGCGGCGGTGTCGTCGTTCGGCGTGAGCGGGACGAACGCGCACGTGATCCTGGAGCAGGCTCCGGCCGCCGAGGAATCCGCAGCTCCCTCGGCTCCCGTCTACCCGTTGGCTCTGTCGGCGAAGACTCCGGCCGCGCTTGCGGAGTCCGCCGGACAACTGGCTCAAGTGGACAGTGACCTCGCCGACGTCGTGCACACGCTCGTCGCCGGTCGCGCGCCACTGGACCACCGTGCGGTCGTTGTCGCGCAAGATCGCAAGCAGGCTGAGGAAGCCTTGCGCGCCTTGGCTTCCGGCGCTTCCCGTCCGGACGTGATTACTGGCTCCGCTGACGTGCGTGGACGCACTGTCTTCGTCTTCCCCGGCCAGGGTTCACAGTGGACGGGCATGGCGCTCGACCTCATCGAGCAGTCTCCGGCCTTCGCCGCCCGGATGTTCGAATGCGACACCGCGCTGCGGAAGTTCACCGACTGGTCGGTCATCTCCGTTCTCCACGGCGAACCGGGTACCCCGCCTGCCGACCGGGTCGACGTCGTGCAGCCGATGCTTTGGGCAGTCATGGTTTCGCTGGCCGCGCTGTGGCGTGCACACGGTGTCGAGCCGGACATGGTCATCGGCCACTCGCAGGGCGAAATCGCCGCCGCGACTGTCTCAGGTGCACTGTCGCTTGAGGACGGTGCGTTGGTGGTTGCTCTGCGGAGCAAGGCGATCGGCGACATCCTCGGCGGACGCGGCGGCGGCATGCTCGCGGCGGGCCTCCCGGCGACCGAACTGGAAGAGCGGCTCGGCGCGTGGGACGGCCGGATCTCGGTCGCCGCAGACAACGGCGCGACCTCAGCGGTCCTGGCCGGCGACACCGAAGCGCTCGAAGAGCTGCGCGACCAGCTGGTGGCCGAAGGCTTCCGCGCGAAGCTGGTCCCGGTGGACTACGCGTCGCACTCGGCACACGTCGAGCACCTCTCGGACCGGCTGCTCGCCGACCTCGGCCCGATCCAGCCGAAGCGCGGCGACGTCGCGATGACCTCCACGGTCACCCTCGACGCCGTCGAAGAGTCCACTGTGGATTCCGCGTACTGGTTCGCCAACCTGCGCCGCACGGTCCGGTTCGCACCGGTCGTCGCGCAGTTGGCCGAGGCGGGCTACACGCGGTTCGTCGAGATCAGCCCGCACCCGGTGCTGGCGATGAGCATCCAGGAGACGCTGGACGAAACCGGGCACACCGGCTCGGTCGTCGGCACCCTCCGCCGCGACGAGGGCGACCTGACCCGGTTCGCGACCTCGATGGCGGAGTACTCGGTCCGCGGCGGTTCGGTCGACTGGCTCTCGCTGGTCCCCGGCGGCCAGCTCGTCGACCTGCCGACCTATCCGTTCCAGCACAAGCGTTTCTGGCACGAAGAAGAAGCCGTCACGGCGGAGACCGCGACCCCGGTGGCCGACCAGGAGTTCTGGCAGGACGTGACCGGCGGCGACGTCGACGCGCTCGCCACGAGGCTCGGCGTCGGAGCCGGCCCGCTCGCCGAGGTCGTCCCGGCGCTGGCCGCCTGGCACAGCCGCCGCACCGAACTGTCCACCGTGGACTCCTGGCGGTACCGCGTGTCCTGGGCCCCGCTTTCCGGCGTGACCAGCGGACTCACCGGCAGCTGGCTGATCGTCGTCCCCGCCGGGGATGCGCAGGCAACCGACCTGGCGGACGCGTTGGCCGAACAGGGCGACGTCGTCCGCCTGGTCGCCGCCGACTACACCCGCACCGCGTTGGCAGAACTTCTCGGCGAAGCAACCGCAGTCCGCCCGTTCGACGGAGTCCTGTCGCTGCTCGCCTTCGACGAGAACCCGACGCTCACCACCATCGCACTCCTGCAAGCCTTGCGGGACAACGAGATCGACGCTCCGGCCTGGGTCGTCACCCGAGGCGCAGTCGCAGTCGACGCCTTCTCCGACGCCGACCCCGAAGCAGCTTCGGTCTGGGGCCTCGGCACCGTGGTCGCCCTGGACCAGCCCGGCAGCTGGGGCGGTCTGGTCGACGTCACCGACGCATCAGACGCCGCGAAGCTCGCCGCCGTCGTCTCCGGCATCAACGACGAGGACCAGGTCGCGATCCGGCCGTCTGGCGTGTTCGCCAAGCGGATGGTGCACGCACCGCTCGGCTCGGACGTCGCCGAGTCGTGGCAGCCGCGCGGCACCGTGCTCATCACCGGCGGCACCGGCGCGGTCGGCGGCCACGTCGCACGCTGGCTCGCCGGGCGAGGCGCGGAACACCTGGTGCTGACCAGCCGTCGCGGCCTCGAAGCCGAAGGCGCGCGCGAGCTGGTGGAGGAGCTGTCCGGCACCCGCGTCACCGTCGTGGCCTGCGACGTTGCCGACGAGACAGCTGTGGCCAAGCTGCTCGCCGAGCACCCGCCGACCGCTGTGGTGCACGCCGCCGGGGTGCTGACCCGCGAACCCGCGCTGGCCGACGTCACGCCGGAGGAGTTCACCGCCGCGATCCGCGCGAAGGTCACTGGCGCTGAGCTGCTCGACCGGCTGCTCGGCGATACCGAACTCGACGCGTTCGTCCTGATGTCCTCCGGCGCCGCAGTGTGGGGCACCTCCGGCCAGCCCGCCTACGGCGCCAGCAACGCCTACCTCGACGCACTGGCCCGCCGCCGTCGTGCCGCCGGGCGTACCGCGACCGCGGTGGCCTGGGGTTCCTGGGGCGGTGGCGGCATGGTCGACGCGGACGCGAGCGATCTGTTGCGCCGCATGGGATTGGCCGAAATGGACCCGCGGCTGGCCGTCGAAGCACTCGGCCAGGCGCTCGACCACGACGAGTCCCAGCTGGTCGTCGCGGACATCGACTGGGCCGCGTTCGCGCCGGTCTACCAGCTCGCCCGGCCCCGCCCGCTGCTGCGCGGAATCCCCGAGGCGGCGGCCGACCGGACCGACGCCGAACCGGTGGGTACGGGCGACCTCGGGACCAGGCTGGCGTCGCTGAGCCCGGCCGAACAGCGCCGGACCGTGCTGGACCTGGTGCGCGGAGAGGTCGCCGCAGTCGCCGGATACGACGACGGCGGCGCGATCGAACCCGCGCGGGCGTTCAAGGAACTCGGCTTCGACTCGGTGACCGCGGTCGACCTGCGCAACCGGCTCGGTGCCGGCACCGGACTGAAGCTGCCCGCCACGGTCGCGTTCGACCACGTCAACCCGCAGGCGCTGGCCGAGCATCTGTGGAGCCAGCTCTGCGCGGGCGAGACGGAGGTCCCGCTCGAGGCCGGGCTCGACCGGCTCGAAGCGGCGGCCGCCGCGCTCGACGCCGCGGAGATCGACCGGTCCCGCATCCTGCCCCGGCTGCAGGCGGTCGTCGCCGCGCTGCACCAGACGCTGTCGGGCGGCCAATCCGGCTCCGAAGCGCTCGAATCGGCCACCACCGACGAACTGTTCGCGCTCATCGACGACGAACTCGGCGCCTGACCCGCACGGCCAGCCCACTACACCGCGACAAGAGGTTCTCCAGATGTCTGACGAAGCCAGGACCGACGAAACCAAGCTGGTCGACTACCTGAAGCGGGTCACCGCCAACCTGCAGGAGACGCGGGCCCGGCTGCGCGCGGTCGAGGCCGCCGAATCCGAGCCGATCGCGATCGTCGCGATGGGCTGCCGCTACCCCGGCGGCGTCCGGTCCGCCGACGACCTGTGGGAGCTGGTCGCCAACGGCCGCGACGCGATCGGGGAGTTCCCCGCCGACCGCGGCTGGGCGCTGGACCGGCTGTTCGACGCCGACCCGGACAGCCCCGGCACGAGCTACGTCTCCGAGGGCGGGTTCGTGCACGACGCGGGCCAGTTCGACGCGCCGTTCTTCGGCATCTCGCCGCGCGAGGCGCTGGCCATGGACCCGCAGCAGCGGATCGTGCTGGAGCTGGCGTGGGAGACCTTCGAGCGGGCCGGCATCGCGCCGCACTCGCTCGCGAAACAGCAGGTCGGCGTGTTCGTCGGCAGCGGCGGGCAGGACTACTACGACGAGTTGCCGCCGTCCGTGCTCGCCGGCGAGGTCGAGGACTACCTGAGCACCGGCAACGCCGGTTCGGTCATTTCCGGCCGGATCGCGTACGCGCTCGGCTTGGAGGGCCCGGCCGTCACGATCGACTCCGCGTGCTCGTCTTCGCTGGTCGCGCTGCACTTGGCGGTGCAGTCGCTGCGCCAGCGGGACTGCTCGCTCGCGCTGGCGGGCGGCGTGATGATCATGTCGCGCCCGGGTCCGTTCCTCGCCTTCAGCCGTCAGCGCGGTCTTGCCGCCGACGGTCGGTGCAAGGCATTCTCTGACAGCGCGGACGGCACCGGCTGGGCCGAAGGCGCGGGAACCCTGTTGCTGGAACGGCTTTCCGACGCTCAGCGCAACGGACACCAGGTGCTCGCGGTGGTGCGCGGCTCGGCGGTGAACTCCGACGGCGCGTCCAACGGCCTCACCGCGCCGAACGGTCCTTCGCAGCAGCGGGTGATCCGCCAGGCGCTGGCCAACGCGCGGCTGTCGGCGTCCGATGTGGACGCTGTCGAGGGCCACGGCACCGGCACCACGCTGGGCGATCCCATTGAGGCGCAAGCACTGCTGGCCACCTACGGCCAGGACCGCACCGAACCGCTGTGGCTCGGGTCGATCAAGTCGAACATCGGCCACGCGCAGGCGGCGGCGGGCGTCAGCGGCGTGATCAAGATGGTGCAGGCGATGCGGCACGGGCTGCTGCCGCGCACGCTGCACGTCACCGAACCGTCCACAGAGGTCGATTGGACCTCCGGCGCGGTCGAACTGCTGCGCACCGAGCGTCCGTGGGCGGCTGGGGAACGCCCACGGCGTGCGGGCGTTTCGTCGTTCGGCGTGAGCGGTACGAACGCGCACATCATCCTGGAGGAAGCGCCTGCGGTGGAGGCCGCCGCGCCGGTCACGCCGAGCTGGCCCGAGGACGTCGCGGTCCCGCTGCCGCTGGCTGGCCACGGCAGTGCGGCGCTGCGGGCACAGGCCGCGCAGCTGGTGTCCTCTGTGCATCCGACGCTTGACCTGGGCTTTTCGCTCGCCACCTCGCGATCGCCGCTGTCGCACCGCGCGGTCGTGCTCGCCGAGGACCCGAAGCAGGCCATCGCCGCGCTCGCGGACGGCGTCGCCACTCCGGACGTCGTCACCGGCACACAGGTGGAAGGACTGACCGCGTTCCTGTTCTCCGGTCAGGGCGCGCAGCGGGCCGGGATGGGGGCCGCGCTGGCCGCCGCGTTCCCGGTCTTCGGTGCGGCGCTGGACGAGGTCTGCGCCGAACTGGACCAGCACCTCGACCGTCCACTCAAGACAGTTCTGTTCGAGAAACCGCGGCTGATCAACCAAACCGGCTACACCCAGCCCGCGCTGTTCGCGATCGAGGTGGCGCTGTTCCGGCTGCTCGCGTCGTGGGGGATCAAGCCGGACTTCCTGCTCGGCCACTCGATCGGCGAGCTTGCCGCCGCGCACGTCGCCGGGGTCTTCTCGCTGGCCGACGCTGCCACGTTGGTCGCCGCTCGGGCTCGGTTGATGCAGGCCCTCCCGTCCGGCGGTTCGATGGTGGCTCTGCAGGCGACCGAGGACGAGGTCACGCCGCATCTGACGGACGAGGTCAGCATCGCCGCGATCAACGGTCCGGATTCCGTCGTGCTTTCCGGTGCCGAGGACGCCGTCGCCGCCGTGGTGGCCGCGTTCGACGGGCGGAAGTCCTCGAAGCTCAAGGTGTCGCACGCGTTCCACTCGCCGCTGATGGAACCGATGCTCGCGGAGTTCGCCGCCGTGGCCCGCGGTCTGACCTACCACCAGCCGGAAATCCCGCTGGTCTCGACGGTCGGTTCGGATGTCGACCTGTCCACTCCGGACTACTGGGTGCGCCAGGTCCGCGCCGCGGTCCGGTTCCACGACGGCGTCGGAACCCTTGCCGCGCAAGGTGTTGGACGGTTCGTCGAGGTCGGCCCGGACGGTGTGCTGTCCGCGCTGGTCCGCCAGACGTCCGACGCGCTCGTGGTCCCGGTGCTCCGCAAGGACCGCGAAGAACCGGCCGCCGCGCTCACCGCGTTGGCCGAGCTGTTCGTCAGCGGCCTGAACCCGGACTGGGCGGCGGTCTTCGCAGACCGTGGTGCCCAGCGCGGCGACCTGCCGCCGTATGCGTTCCAGCGCAAGCGGTACTGGCTCGACGCTCGCGCCAACCGCGACGAGGTCACCGCCGCCGGGCTGACGTCCGCCGGGCACCCGCTGCTCGGCGCGGCCGTCGCGCTCGCCGACACCGACGGCGTCGTGCTCACCGGCCGGCTGTCCGTCGAAACGCACCCGTGGCTGGCCGAACACCAGCTCGGCGACGCGGTCACCGTGCCCGGCACCGCGTTCCTGGAACTGGTCGTCCGCGCCGGAGACCAGGTCGGTTCCGGCCGGATCGAGGAACTGACCCTGGGCAGTCCGCTCGTCCTGCCCGCCCGTGGCGGCATCCAGGTGCAGGTCACCGTCGGTGCGGCGGGGGAGCGCGACGTCCGCTCGGTGACTGTCCACTCGCGACCTGAGGACGACGACGCCGACTGGACCCTGCACGCAAGCGGCAGCGTCGCTCCGCAGTCGGCCAGTGGCGGCACTGCGCTGACCGAGTGGCCGCCCGCCGGCGCTGAGTCGGTCGCCATCGACGGTCTGTACGACGACTTCGCCGACACCGGTCTGACTTACGGCCCGCTTTTCCGTTCCCTGAAAGCAGTCTGGCAGCGCGGCGGCGAAATCTTCGCCGAGGTCGCGTTGCCGGAGGACAGCGACGCCGACCGCTTCGGCCTCCACCCGGCCGCGCTCGACGCGTGCACCCACGCGCTGCGCGTCGCAGGTGGCGGGGACGGCGGCGTCGGCCGGGTTCCGTTCTGCTGGACCGGAGTCGAGCTGCACGCCACCGGTGCGTCCGCGCTGCGTGTGCGGTTCACGCCGACCACAGAGGACGGTTTCACCATCGCCCTCGCCGACCCGACCGGCGCTCCGGTCGCGACGGTCGCCGAGACGGTGTTTCGCACGTTCGCCGCGCCGGTCGCCGAGCAGGCCGCGCCGCTGTACCGGATCGAATGGCAGCGTTCGGCGGACGTCGAGACCACTGTGGACACTGCCGACGTCCAGATTCTCGAGTGCATCGGCGAATCCGGCACCGCAGCGGAGACCCATGAACTCACGCACCGCGTGCTGGCCGCGCTTCAGGCCTGGCTGGCCGAGGAACACCCCTCGCAAGCCCGGCTCGTAGTGGTCACGCGCGGCGCGGTCCCGGCCGCTGGAGACGTCACCGACCTCGCCGCCTCCGCGGTCTGGGGCCTGGTCCGCTCCGCTCAGGAGGAGAACCCGGACGCCTTCGTCCTGCTCGACCTCGACGCCGAAACCACGCCGGAAGCAGTGTTGCCGCAGGTCCTGGCCTCGGGCGAAGCACAGGCGGCGGTCCGGCTCGGCACCGTCCTCGTGCCCCGGCTGGTCCGCACGACGCCTGAGCTGGAGCGGCCGTACTTCTGCCCGCACGGCACGGTGCTGGTCACCGGCGCGTCCGGCGCGCTGGGCGGGAAGCTTGCCCGGCACCTGGTCGCCGAGCACGGCGTCCGCCGGTTGCTGCTGCTCAGCCGCCGGATCACGCCCGCTCTCGACCAGTTGGCCGCCGAACTGCGGGAAAGCGAGGTCGACGTCCGGCTGGAGCGCTGCGACGTCGCCGACCGCGAGGCGCTGGCCAGTGTCCTGGCGTCGCTGCCCGAGGAGAATCCGCTCACCGCGATCGTGCACGCCGCTGGCGTTCTCGACGACGGTGTCGTCACCGCTTTGACCCCGGAGCGGGTCGACGCCGTGCTCGCGCCGAAGGTCGACGGCGCGCTGAACCTGCACGAACTGACCCGTGAGATCGCGCTGTCCGCGTTCGTGCTGTTCTCGTCGGTCTCCGGCGTCCTCGGCGCGCCCGGCCAGGGCAGCTACGCCGCAGCCAACGCGTACCTGGACGCACTCGCGTCGCACCGTGTCGCGCACGGTCTGCCGGGTCTGTCGCTGGACTGGGGTCTGTGGGGCGAGGTCGGCGGCATGGGCGGCACGCTCACCGAAGAGGAGGTGCAGCGGCTCGCGGCCAGCGGCATCGTGCCACTGTCCACTGCGGAGGGTCTGGCGATGTTCGACCGCGCCATCGCCGTCCGCAAGCCGACCGCTGTTCCGGCGAAGCTCGACCTGCCGGTGCTGCGCAAACTCGACCGGCTCCCGCGCACGCTGGAGCAACTCGTCGGACGCACCACGCGCCGGGTCGCCGCCGCTGCCGAGTCCACGGTGGACTCGTTCGGCGCACGGCTGCTGGGCCTGCCGGAAGAAGACCGTCGTGACGCGGTGCTGGAACTGGTGCGCAGTCACGCGGCCACCGTGCTCGGTTACCGTGCCGCGCACGAGATCGAGCCGTCGGCACAGTTCCAGTCGCTCGGTTTCGACTCGCTGACCGCGATCGAACTCCGCAACGGCCTCACCGCGGCTACCGGCCAGCGGCTGCCCGCGACGCTGATCTTTGACCACCCCACGCCGACCGCCCTCGCCGCGCACCTGCTCGACGAACTGGCTGGCGCTTCACCAGAGATCGTTACAGTGTCCACTAAGGACAACTCGGACGAGCCGATCGCGATCGTCGGCATGGCCTGCCGTCTGCCCGGCGGCGTCACCTCGCCGGAGCAGCTGTGGGAACTCGTCGCCGAGGGCCGCGACGCGATCGGGGACTTCCCGGCCGACCGCGGCTGGGACATCGACGGCCTGCTCGACCCGACCGGCCGCCGTCCCGGCACGACCTACGTCGCGCGCGGCGGATTCGTCTACGACGCGGGCGATTTCGACCCGACGTTCTTCGGCGTCTCGCCGAAGGAAGCGCCGATGATCGACCCGCAGCAGCGGTTGCTGCTCGAAGCGTCCTGGGAAGCGTTGGAGCGGTCCGGGATCGACCCGGTCTCGCTCAAGGGCAGCCCGACCGGCGTGTACGCGGGCGTCCAGTACCACGACTACGTGGGCGCGAACAGCGCTGGCTCGATCGTCACCGGCCGGGTTTCATACACCCTCGGCCTCGAGGGCCCGGCCGTATCCGTCGACACCGCGTGCTCGTCTTCGCTGGTCGCGATGCACATGGCAGCACAGGCATTGCGCGGCGGCGACTGCTCGCTCGCGCTGGCCGGCGGCGTCACGGTGATGGCCACTCCGGAGACCTTTGTGGAGTTCAGCCGTCAGCAAGGCCTCGCCGCCGACGGTCGGTGCAAGGTGTTCTCCGACGACGCCGACGGCACCACCTGGTCCGAAGGCGTCGGCGTGCTGGTGCTGGAGCGCCTGTCCGACGCCCGCGCCAACGGCCACCCGGTGCTCGCGGTCCTCAAGGGCAGCGCGGTGAACCAGGACGGCACGTCGAACGGCTTGACCGCGCCCAACGGTCCCGCGCAGCAGCGGGTCATCCGCGCCGCGCTCGCCGACGCCGGGCTGGAACCGTCCGATGTGGACGCCGTCGAAGCGCACGGCACCGGCACGAAGCTCGGCGACCCGATCGAAGTCCAGGCGCTGCTGGCGACTTACGGTACGCAGACGTCGGCGGACCGTCCGTTGTGGATCGGTTCGGTGAAGTCGAACATCGGGCACACGCAGGCCGCGGCAGGTGCGGCGGGCGTGATCAAGATGATCGAAGCGATGCGGCACGGCGAACTCCCCGCGACGCTGCACGTGGGCAAGCCGTCGAGCGAGATCGACTGGTCCACTGGCGCGGTGCGAGTGCTCGCCGAGCCGGTGAAGTGGCTGCCGAACGGCCACACCCGCCGCGTCGGCGTCTCGTCCTTCGGCGTGAGCGGCACGAACGCGCACGTGATCCTGGAGGAAGGCGACCGTCGCGAGGTCACCGCCTCGACTGGCCCGGAGTACGACGGCCCGGTCGCGTGGCCGGTCTCGGGTCGCGGTGCGGCAGCGTTGCGGGCCAAGGCCGAGCAGCTGATGTCCTATGTGGACGAGGACCCGGAAGGCAGCCTCGCCGACATCGGCCTCTCGCTGGCGACTGCACGCAGTGCGTTCGACCGCCGCGCGGTGCTGATCGGCAGCCGTTCGCCGCAGTTCGTGCGCGGTCTGGCGGCCCTGGTGGACGAGGAGGACGCACGTGGCGTCGTCCGCGGCATCGCCACCGGCAGCGGCCGTACTGCGTTCCTGTTCGCCGGCCAGGGTTCGCAGCGGGCGCAGATGGGCTCGCAGCTGGCCGCGCGGTACCCGGCGTTCGCGGAGGCCTACGACGAGGTGTGCGCCGAACTCGACAAGCACCTCGACCGTCCGCTTCGCGAAGTGATCGACAGCGGCGACGGTCTCGATGAGACCCGCTGGACGCAACCGGCGCTGTTCGCGCTGGAAGTCGCGCTGTTCCGCACGGTCCGGTCGTGGGGCGTTAAGCCGGACCTGCTGGCCGGACACTCCATCGGCGAACTCGCCGCCGCACACTGCGCTGGCGTCTTCTCGCTGGCCGATGCCGCGAAGCTCGTGGTTGCCCGCGGCAAGCTGATGCAGGCCTTGCCTGGAGTCGGATCAGCGTCGCGAAGCGACTCCGTTGAGGGCGGTGGCGGGGGCATGGATGGAGGTGCGATGGTCGCGATCGACGGGACACCCGAGGCGGTTCGCGAAGCCGCTGGGGACACTGTGGACATTGCCGCAGTGAACGGCCCGACCGCGGTCGTCATCTCCGGTGCTGCGGAAGCGGTCGCCGAAGTGGCGGCGAAGTTCGAGCGCACCAAGCAACTCCGCGTCTCGCACGCATTCCACTCGCGACTGATGGACCCGATGCTCGCCGAGTTCCGCACTGTCGCGGAAGGACTGTCCTATGCGGAGCCGAGGATCCCGATCATCTCCACGGTCACCGGCGAGCCCGCCGACAACCTGACTTCGCCGGAGTACTGGGTAAACCAGGTCCGCGAAGGCGTCCAATTCCGCGACGCCGTCACTCGGGCTGCTGCGGATGGCGTGACCCGGTTCCTCGAACTGGGCCCGGACACCACGCTTACCGCGATGGCCGACGCCAGCCTCGACGAGCGTCCGGACGGTCTCGTGCTCGCCTCGCTGTTGCACAAGGAGCAGGACGAAGCGGTCGCCGCGCTGACCGGTGTCGCGCAGCTGCACGTCAGCGGCGTCGACGTCGACTGGTCGGCCATCTACGCGCCGACCGGTGCCCACCCGGTGCCGGTACCGACGTATCCGTTCCAGCGTCAGCGTTACTGGCTGGAGAGCACGGCCACCGCGCCGGGCCAGGAAGACCACCCGCTGCTCGGCACCGCGACGGAGCTGGCTGGCGCGGAGGGCCTCCTGTTCAGCGGACGGCTGTCCGTCGGCACGCACCCGTGGCTGGCGGACCACGTCGTCGGCGGCTCGATCCTGTTCCCCGGCACCGGTTTTGTCGAGATGGCGATCCGTGCCGGTGACGAGGCCGGGTGCCCGCGCCTGGACGAGCTGACGCTGGAGTACCCGCTGGTCGTACCGGAGCGGACCGGCGTGCGCGTCCAGTTCGCGCTCGACGCCGCGGAGAACGGCATTCGCCCCTTCACTGTCCACTCGCGACCGGAAGGCGCAGCGGACGGCGTCCCCTGGACCCGTCATGCCACCGGACGTCTCGCGAAGGCAGGGAAGTCGGAGAAGTTCAACCTCTCCGCGTGGCCGCCCGCTGCCGAGCAGGTCCAACTCGAAGGCACCTATGAGGAACTGGCCGCCGACGGTCTCGCGTACGGCCCGGCTTTCCGTGGTCTCGTCGCTGCCTGGAAGGGCGATGGGGAAGCGTTCGCGGAGATCCAGCTGCCTGCCACGGTGTCCGATGTGGACCGTTACGGCATCCACCCGGCCGTCCTCGACGCCGCCTTGCACACCATTGGCGTCTCCGGCGCGGTCGGCGACGAACCGGCGCTGCCGTTCGCGTGGGAAGGCGTCCGGCTGCACGCAGTCGGCGCGACGACGCTGCGGGTACACGTGAAGCAGATCGGCTCGGGTGCGGCGGCACTGAAGATCGCCGACGCCACCGGTGCGCCGGTCGCTTCGGTGGATTCGCTGCTGCTGCGCCCGATGTCGGCACAGCCACAGGCCGCCGAATCCGGTGGTATGGAGTCGCTGTTCCGCCTCGCGTGGGAACAGACCGACCTCGACGCCGTCGCCGAGGTGACCGACTGGACTGTGGTCGGCGACGACCCGTTCGGCCTCACCGATGCCCTCGGCGCCACCGCCGTGACCAGCATCGACGACGCTTCCGGCCTGGTCGTGCTGCCCGCCGCCGGCGACGACGTGCACGCGGAACTGCACCGGGTCCTCGGCGAACTGCAGACGTTCCTCGCCCGTCCGGAGGGCTCGCTGCTGGTGGTCACCCGAGGCGCGGTCGCGGCCAACGCCGAGGAGAGCCCCGACCCGGTCGGAGCCGCGGTGGCCGGGCTGGTCCGTTCGGCGCAAGCCGAGCACCCGGACCGGATCACCCTGATCGACCTCGGCACCGGAACCCCTAGCGGCCGCACCCTTGCCGCGGTGTCGGCATCGGACGAACCGCAGGTCGCTCTCCGCGCCGGTGCGGTGCTGGTGCCGCGGTTGCAACGCGCCGCCGACGCCGCTGCCGCCCCGGTCTGGGACTCCGAAGGCACGGTGCTGATCACCGGCGCGACCGGTGCGCTCGGCGGTTCCGTCGCCCGGCACCTGGTGACCGAACACGGCGTGCGGAACCTGCTGCTGGTCAGCCGTCGCGGTGCGGACGCACCGGGCGCGACCGAGCTGCGGGACGAACTCGCCGGTCTCGGCGCCGAAGTCACGCTCGCCGCCTGCGACGTGGCAGACCGCGCTGCGGTTTCCGCCCTGCTGGAGGGAATCGACCTGCGCGGAGTCGTGCACGCAGCCGGTGTCCTTGACGACGGTGTCCTGACGTCCCTTACCCCGGAACGTCTCGACCACGTCCTGCACCCGAAGGTCGACGCCGCGGCGACGCTCGACGAGCTGACCCGCGACCGCACCCTGACCGCGTTCGTCCTGTTCTCCTCGGCCGCCGGCGTGCTCGGCGCACCGGGCCAGGGCAGCTACGCCGCGGCCAACGCCTACCTCGACGCGCTGGCGGTCCGCCGTCGTCGCGAAGGTCTCGCGGGCTCGTCGCTCGCCTGGGGCCTGTGGGGCGGTGGCATGGGCGCGGCGCTGGAAGACGCGGACGCCCACCGCATCGGCGAAACCGGCATCACCGCGCTGTCCACTGAGGACGGTCTGCGACTGCTGGACGCGGCAGCGGGTTCACCCGAGCCGCTGCTCGTTCCGATCGCTTTGGACACCCGTGTCCTGGCGTCCTCGGGCGACGACGACCTCCCGGCCGTCCTGCGCGAACTCGCCGGCACTCGCGGCCGTCGCGCGGCTCAGGACGCCGTGGAGGACACCGAATCGCTGGCGCAGAAACTCGGTGCGCTCCCGCCGGGCAAACGAGTGCCGACCGTGCTCACCCTGGTGCGCACGCACGCGGCGACGCTGCTCGGGCACGCCGGTCCGGAGGCGGTGGAAGCGGACCGCTCGTTCAACGAGGTCGGCTTCGATTCCTTGTCCGCCACCGGGTTCCGCAACAAGCTCAGCCTCGTCACCGGCCTGAAGCTGCCGGTCAGCCTGATCTTCGACTACCCGACTCCGCGGATCCTCGCCGAGCACCTGGTCACCGAGCTGGCCCCAGCCGAGACCGAGCCGGAACCGTTGTCGGACCAGGGAATCCGGGAAGCTGTGGCGGCGATCCCGCTGGAACGGCTGCGTTCGGCGGGCCTGCTGGACGGCCTGCTCGAACTGGCGGGCATCCAGATCCCGGAACAGTCCGTCGCCGACGAGGAACTGGAATCGTCCGCAGTGGACGAGGACACGATCGACGAGCTGGACACCGACGCGTTGATCAGCATGGCGATCGGGGGTGGGGACGACGATTAGCCCACCCCTATCGGGCCCGGCCGGTATTGCCGCTCTCGCGGCCGCTGTGGCCCACTTGATCCCGACAGTTTCCCCGCTTGACCGAACCGAGGAGAGGTAACCCGATGGTCACCGGCTACGCAATCGAAGCACGGGGGCTGCGCAAGTCCTACGGCGATGTCGACGTCCTGGAGAGCGTCGACCTCAGCGTCGAGCGGGGCACGATGTTCGCGCTGCTGGGCCCCAACGGCGCCGGCAAGACCACGACGGTGCGGATCCTCAGCACCCTCCTGGAGGCCGACGGCGGCACCGTGACGGTCAACGGGCACGACGTCGCCAAGCGCACCCGCAAGGTCCGCGAGCAGATCGGCCTCACCGGACAGAACACCGCGGTCGACGAACTGCTCACCGGCCGCGAAAACCTGGAGATGATGGGGCGGCTGTTCCACCTGCCGATCGCGCGGGCGAAGGAGCGGGCCACCGAGCTGCTCGCGCAGTTCGACCTCGAAGAAGCCGCCGGCCGTCCGGTGAAGACCTACTCCGGCGGCATGCGGCGCAGGCTCGACCTCGCGATCAGCCTGATCACGTCGCCGCCGGTGCTGTTCCTCGACGAGCCCACCACGGGTCTCGACCCGCGCAGCCGCTCGGCGATGTGGGACGCGATCCGGAAGCTGCTCGACGGCGGCACCACGGTCCTGCTCACCACGCAGTACCTCGACGAGGCCGACCAGCTCGCCGACCGGATCGCGGTCATCGACAAGGGCCGCGTCGTCGCCGAGGGCACCGCCACCGAGCTGAAGCGCCGGGTCGGCACCGAACGGCTCAAGCTGACCTTCGCGTCGGCCGCCGAAGCGGGCCGCGCGCAGCAGGTCACCGGCGGCGTGCTGCTGGACGAGACGGTCAGCGTCCCGATCGACCACCCCGGCCAGGTGCGCGCGACGCTCAACCGGGTCGCCGACGCCGGGCTCGAGCCCGCCGGGATCGAGCTGTCCGAGCCGACGCTCGACGACGTGTTCCACACCCTCACCTCAACCGCGGGAGCGAAGTGATGACCCAGACCTTGTCCAGGGAAACCGAGGGGGCGCGGATCCCCGCGGCGCCCGAGAGCGCCGGGCTGGCCTCGGTGCTGTCCGACTTCCGCGTGCTGATCGGGCGCAACGTCAAGCACATCACGCGGAACCCGGAGATGCTGCTGCAGGCGGTGTCGCTGCCGATCGTGCTGCTGCTGCTGTTCCGCTTCATGTTCGGGCCCGCGATCAACGTGCCCGGCATGGCCTACGTCGACTACCTGGTGCCCGGTCTGCTGGCCATCAGCATCGGCTTCAACTCGACGACCACGGTCGTCGGCGTCGCCGCGGACCTCACCCAGGGCCTCGTGGAACGCTTCCGCTCGATGCCGATGTTCGGCCCGGCCGTGCTCGTCGGCCACGTCGTCGCCGGGATGCTGCGCAGCCTGGTGTCGTTCGTGATCATGGTGGCGATCGGCTTCGCGATCGGCTTCCGCCCCGGCGGCAGCGCACTGGGCTGGCTCGCCGCGATCGGCCTGCTGGTTCTGTTCGCGGCAGGCGTCTTCTGGCTGGCAGTACTGCTCGGCTCGATCTCGAAGACGGTTGAGGGCGCCGGCGGCCTCGGCATGATCCTCGTGTTCGTGCCGTACGCCTCCAGCGCACTCGTGCCGACCCAGGCGATGCCCGGCGTGCTGCGGGTGATCGTGGACAACCAGCCGTTCACGGTCCTGATGGACGCCGTCCGCGCCCTGATGAACGGCACCCCCGCAGGCGGTACGGCGTGGCTCGCCCTCGCCTGGTGGGGCGTGATCACCGCCGCGGCCTCGTTCCTCGCGGTGCGCAAGTTCAACCGGCGCACCAAGGGCTGAACCACTTTTCACCGCTGAAGGGCGACCCGCGTGCCGCGGGTCGCCCTTCAGGCTTGCCTAGGGGACCCCGATTCCGCTAGGTCCGCTTTAGATCGGTCCGGCACTCTCTGTGGAGTAGAGAGGACCACTGCGTGAAGTGAGGTGGCGACATGCCGACCCAGGTGATGGAAAAGCCGGTCGATCCCGTGGCCGCGTGGCTGGCCCCGCTAGCCGACGACCCCGCGGGCGCCGTCGCGTTCCTCTCGGAAGTAACCGACCGAGTGTCGAGGTCCCACGGCTCCGGCCGGATCCTGGTCCCCGGCGGCGGCCCGGTAGCGGACGCACTGGCCGGAGAAGGCTACGAAGTCCACTTGGAACCGGGCCCCCGCTTCGACGCGGGATACCTGGGCGCGGACGTGCTTTCCCGCCTGCCAGACCAACGGGATCAGTTGCGCGCCATCGGCCGCTACAGCCGCCTCCTGCGCCCCGGCGGCGCCCTGGTGGTGCAGGGCCGCCACCCAGACCCGGCCTGCTGGACCGCAGACGCCCGCGTACGGGCCGTAGACGACGTGCGGCAGATCGTGCACTTGGCCGACGCCGCGCTGCCGTTGCGGTACGTGTGGCCCGCTGAACTGGACTTGATGGCCGAGCTGGCCGGTCTGGCGTTGGACAGCCGCTGGGGCGGCTGGTACGGAGAACCGGTTACGTGCGGCGGTTTCGTAGTCTCGGTCTACCGCAGCTAGGGGTGTCGTGAGGGGAACCCTGAGGGACTCAGAGTCCCTCAGGGTTCCCCTCAAGGCTTTTCTCCGCGCCCGCGCACAAAAGGACCCGGCCTCCCGCCGAAACGGAAGACCGGGCCACCCCCACGACCAAGCTCAAACAGCGTCGGACATCTCCCCGACAAGAATGCTGTGATGCAGCTTCCGCAACGAGCTCCCCGGCTCAATCCCCAGCTGCTGCACCAAATTCTGCCGCGCGGACGCGAACGTCTCCAACGCCTCAGCCCGCCGGTTGGACCGAGCCAACGCGGTCATCAAGTACTCGGTAAACGTCTCCCGAAGCGTATGCTCCTTGGCAAGCGCCGACAGCTGCCCGACAACCTCACGATGCCGCCCGATGAGCAGCTCCGTTTCCATCAGCAGCTCCAAGCAGCCAAGCCGACTCTCCTCGAGCAGCGTGGCGTACGCCTGAACATCGGGGGAGTCGGTGAAGCCGCCGAAAGCCGCCCCGCGCCACAAATTAGTAGCCTCCCGCAACACCTTCGCAGCCTGTCCGTAGCCACGATCCCAGTGCAACGCCCGCCCCTGCTCATACAGCCGCGTGAACCGATCAGCATCAAGCTCATCGATCCCCACGTGCAGCGAATACCCCCGCGGACTCGTCACAACAGGATTGTCTTCCGCGCAATCACCGCTGCCCCGCAACAGTTTCCGCAGCTGCGACACATACACGTACAACGCCGCACTAGCCCGTGCGGGCGGATGCTCGCCCCAGATCTCGCCGATCAAATGCTCAGCGGTCACGACCTGGTTGTTCTTGGCCAGCAACACGGACAGCAAGGTCTCGATCTTGCGAGCCCGCGGGGCGCAGACGCCGGGCCGGCCGCTCACTCTGATCTGTCCGAGAATTTCGTAGTTCAGCATGACTGCCCTCCGGTGTCTCTCGCGCCGGACCCGCCCGGCGGCGCCCCCAGCGCCGCTGCCTGCCGGTCCGAGCCGGGTCCACCACTGGACCATAGCAAACCGGGAGGTCGGTTTTCAAGACAAAACCGGGAGGTTGGTCTGTTTTGATCTTGAATTCCCGGCGGGAGCCAGGTAATCGGCCGGAATCTCTGGTAAACCGGGCGGTCGGTATGTCATGATTGGGCGGTCGGGACGCACACCGTGCCGTTCCCGGCGCGAGACGATGGGGAAGACGGTGACGAAACAGGCCCGTGCGGAGCTCACCAGGCTCTTGCTGCTGGACGCCGCCGCGGCGCTGCTGCACCGCGACGGCTACGCGGCCACGAGCATGGTGGACATCGCGCGCGAAGCGGGCGTGACCAAGGGCGGCCTGTACTTCCACTTCTCGTCGAAGGACGAGATCTGCGACGAGGTGCAATCGGCGGCCGTCGCGGTCCTGCACGGGCACGTCGCGCGGGCGCGCGGGCGCCGTCCGCATCTGCGCAGGCTGGCCGACCTGAGCCGGGCGCTGATGGGCTGGCTCGCCGAAGACGCGAAGGTGGGCGCGAGCTTCCGGCTCGCCCGCGAAATGGGCTCGAACGACCCGCGGTTCGTCGCGTTCGTCCGCGCGTGGCTCGGCCAGGTGCGCGCGCACATCGCCGCCGCGCACGGGGCGGGGGAGTTGAGCCCGCACGTCCGCCCGGACATGGCGGCGCTGCTGGTCGTGGTGACCTGCGTCGGCCTGGAATCGGCGGCGGCGAGCGGGACGATCCCGGCCGGCACGGACCTGGCGAGCACGCTTTCCGAGCTGTGGCGGGTGATCGAGGCGGCGCAACCGGCGGATTCGACCACAGCTGAGGCGACCGGCGCCTGAGCGACGGCTCTGCCGGGTCGATCTCCGCGACGCGCGGCGATCGTGCCGTAACACAGTCAGGCTCGCAAACCGACCGCCCGGTTCAGGCCCGTGACCCCGGATCTCACTCGGCGTCGGGGGGAAAGGTCCCGGCCGGATCGAACTTGTGCAGCCGCCGGGGCGGGACGACCGCGTTCAGGATCGTCTGCCACATGAACGTGGCCCGCTCGTGCAGGTCGGTCCGCCCGGTCAGCACCTGCGAGCTGAGCTGGGTGCCGGTGAACGACGAGACCACGTACTGCGCGAGATCGTGTGCGTTGATGTCTTTCCGCACGTCACCGGCCGCTTTCGCGGCGAGCAGGCAGCCGTGGATGGTGTCGATCCACTGCTTGTACGCGCCCGCGGCGGGCGTGACGAACGAACCCTGCTCGATGACCAGCCGGATGCTGGCGCGCACGCGGACGTTCTTGCGCAGGCTGTGCCCCATGTTCTGGGTCAGGTCGATGACCGTCTGCAGCCCGGGGCTCTCGATGTCGGCCAGCGGGTCCCACACGGTGAACTGCTCGTTGATCAGCGCGTCCGCGAGTTCTTCCTTGGACTTGAAGTGGAAGTACAGCGCGCCCTTGGTGACTCCCGCCTCGGCGAGGATGTCCGACAGGCTCGCGCCAAGGAAGCCGACCGCGTCGAACCTGGACGCGGCAGCGTCGAGGATGGCATTTCGGGTCTGCTCCGCGCGTTCCTGGCGAGCCACTGTGACTCCTCTCGGGGGGGGGATCGCGGGCCCGATCCGGGCCACGCTGACACACCAGTCTACCGCCGCGTGGCCCGCGGGGCCAGAGAAAAAAACCGGTAGGTAGGTATGGTTTTGTCCGCTCGTTTCCGCTAAAAATGTTGTGGGGGTACTGGGGAAGTACTTTTTTCTGGGAGGACCGACATGGTCGGTACGCTGTTAGAGGAGTCTGTCGGAAGAACCTTCATCATCAACGGCGAAAGTTCGCCGGGCGGAAGCCCGGTCGACTTCCAGCAGACGATCCCGCGCAATCTCGTGCACCGCGCGGCCGTCTCGGAAGTTTTCGTCACTGATCTGAACATCGTGGGCGAGGACCGGTTCGAAGTCGGCGCGCAGTGGCCGCGCCGGCACGGGTTCTTCGGCCCGCGCACCCCGGGATCGCACGATCCCATGCTGTACCTGGAAACGTTCCGCCAGGCGATCATGCTGGTCGCGCACCGCGCGTACGGCGTTTCGCTCGGCACCGTGTTCGTCGGCGGCCGCAAGACCAGCGCTATCACCCCCGAAGGGCTGGTCACCGCGGGCAGGCCGATCGATGTGGTGCTGCGGGTGAGCGTCCAGGACGTGATCCGCCGGGGCAACAACGTCGGCGGCATGCGGTTCGAGTTCGGCTGCTTCCGCGACGGGGAGCTGATCGGCACCGCTTCGGAGACCATTCGCTGCGTGTCCCCGGCGGTCTACCGCCGGTTGCGCGGCGATCACTTCGCGGCGACGCCGTTCCAGGCCATCGCGCTGCCCACCGTGGAACCGGTGCTCGTCGGCCGGGAACGCGAGGAGGACGTGCTGGTCGCGGAGACCGCGACGCCCGGGACCTGGTCCCTGCAGTTCGATCCGGACCACCCGGTCCTGTTCGACCACTCGGTGGACCACGTCCCGGGCATGGTGCTGCTGGAAGGCGCGCGTCAGGCGGCGTTGCTGACGCTCGGCGACCCGTACGCACTGCCGTTGCGCACGGACTTCGATTTCTCCGTCTACGTCGAGTTCGACTCGGAATGCCTGCTGGTGGCGGAAGAAATCGGCGTCGACGCGGACGGGTCCCGCCTGGTGCGCGTGGTGGCGGAGCAGAAGGGCCGTCCCGTGGCGAGCGGCACCCTGGCGATGCGCAGGTCATGACTGCCGGCCTGGGGGCGGACAGTACGACCGGGGAAATCCTCGTCACCGGGGCGACCGGGTTCATCGGATCGGCGGTGCTGCGGGCGTTGCTCGCCCGCGGCGCCGCGGTCCGGGTGCTGGCGCGCGGTGCGGTGCCGGAGTGGATCACGCGATCCGGCGCGCGGATCCACGAAGGCGATCTCACCGACGCTGCCGGGCTGGCCGGGGCGTGCACGGGCGTTGCGACGCTCGTGCACGCCGCGTCCCGGATCGGCGGCACCGAAGAGGAATGCGCCGAGGTCAACGACCGCGGCACGGCCCGGCTCCTCGCGGAAGCGCGGCGCGCGGGCACGCGCCGGATCGTGTACCTGAGCACCTGCGCGGTCTACCGCGACGGCGAGCATCGAGGCGCGCCCGAGGACACGCTCGACCTCGGGCCCGCCTCGGCCACCAGCCGCACCAGGTTGGCCGGGGAACAGCAGGTCCGTGCGGCGGGCGGGATCGTTCTGCGGCCGCACCTGGTGTACGGCGACGGCGACCGGCACGTGGTCCCGACGCTGGTGAAGTGGCTGCGTGCGGTGCCGGCGTGGGCCGACGGCGGCAGGTCCCGGACATCGGTGGTCTCGTCGTGGGATCTCGCTGCCGTGCTCAGCGCGTTCGCACTGGACCCGGCACTGGGCCGCCCCGGCGAGGTGTTCCACGTGGCCGACCCGGAACCGGTGCGGATGCGCGAGCTGCTCGAAGCCGTCTGCACCCTGCTTGACCTGCCGATTCCCAGCCACGACCGGCCGCTCGCCGAGCACCGGGCCCGCACGCCGTGGCTCAGCGAGCACCAGCGGTCGCTGCTCACCCGGGACCATTGGTATGCCAGCGAAAAGGTCTGGAAGGTCACCGGGGTTTCTCCCGGGCCGGGACTAGGCGTCCGAATGGCTCAGTCCCGGAACTGGTATCGGGAAACGCTGGCAATTCCCGAGGCCGGGTGAAGATCGAATTCGCGGAAAGTGATCGACCGAATTCAACCGGCAATTATTCGCGGCGCGCGGCCGTCCGGGGAATTTCATCCCGGACGGCCGCCGCTGTTTCCGCGGAGTTCATTTCGGTGGCGTCGGACCCGGGAGCGGCGCGAAGATGATCGTCATGTCCCGACGCGAGCTAGTCGTGCTGGGGTCTGCGAGCCAGACGCCGACCCGGCACCGCAACCACAACGGCTACCTGCTGCGCTTCGACACCGACGGGGTCCTCTTCGATCCGGGCGAAGGCACCCAGCGGCAGATGATGTACGCCGGCGCGACGGCGAGCGAACTCACGCACCTGTGCGTCACCCACTTCCACGGCGATCACAGCCTCGGCCTGGCCGGCATCATCCAGCGGCTGTCGCTGGACGGCGTCGCGCACCCCGTGCGCTGCCACTACCCAGCGTCCGGCCAGGAGTACTTCGACCGCCTGCGGCACTCGACGTCGTTCCACGAACGGGCCGAACTGGTCCCGCTGCCGATCACCAAGCCGGGCCCGCTGGGCGGTGCCCTGTCGGCGTACCCGCTGGAACACCGCATCGACTGCTTCGGCTACCGCTACACCGAACCAGACGGAACCCGAATGCTGCCGGACGCACTAGCCGCCGCGGGCGTCCAAGGCCCGGCAGTACGAAAACTCCAGGCCGATGGCGTTTTCGAGACAGCAGACGGCGTGGTCCGCCTGGAAGACGTAAGCGTGCCGCGCCGGGGCCAAGTGGTCGCGTTCGTGATGGACACCCGCCTGTGCGCGGGCGCGTTCGCCTGCGCACAACAGGCGGACCTGCTGATCGCCGAATCGACCTTCCGCGCCGACGACGCCGATCTGGCCTACCGCTACGGCCACCTGACCAGCACCGACGCCGGCCGGCTAGCCGCGGAATCGGGTGCCCGGGAGCTGCTGCTGACGCACTTCTCGCAGCGTTACCCGTACGACGAGGCGGACCGGTTCCGCGACGAGGCCGCGAAGGTGTTCGACGGAGAGATCCACGTGGCCCGGGACTTGGACGTGGTGCCGCTGCCTCCTCGACGGTGAAGCGCCTCCGCGGCGGCGAGGCACCTGCGCGGCGGCGCGGCACCTGCGCGGCGGCGAGGCACCTGCGCGAGGCTGAGACACCTGCGCGAGGCTCAGACACCTGCGCGAGGCTGAGGCACGTGCGCGACTGTGAAGCATCTGCGCGGGCGGTGAGGCATCCGCGCCGCTGAGCGGTGGCCGCATCCGGCAGACTCGCGGAATGCCGCACCCGGTCCCCGCCGACCTGCTGGAAATCGCCGAAACACTCGTCCCCGGCTTCGCCGCCGGCCCCGCCCGCCTCGCCGCTCAGGGAAACATGCACCACGTCGTGCTGCTACCCGGCGTCGCCGCCGTGCGAATCACCAAGCGCCCCGACGCCGCCGCCGAACTACCGCACCGAGCCGAGATCCTCCGCACCGTCGCCGCAGCCGGACTGCCCTTCGCCGTGCCAGAGCCGCTGACCCCAGTGACCAGGTTCGGAGACCGCGCCGCCGTCGCAGTCTCCTGGATCGACGGCGAGGGCCTGCCAGAAGGCGTCGGCGACCCAGCGGCGTTCGGCCCGCTCTTGACGGCACTGCGCGAGGTTGAGCTCTCACCGAAGCTCGAAGCCGTCCTTCACCGCCCGCGCACCTACGCCAACGGCCTGGGCTGGGCGGAGATCTTGGAAGACGTCATCCCGCGCCTGCCCGAAAAGTGGCAGCCCCGAGTTCAGCAGCGACTGGACACGCTCCTCGCCCTGGACGAGGCACCCGCCCGGCTCGTCCACGGCGACCTCGGCGGCAGCAACGTCCACTTCGACGCCAATGGAAAGCTCACCGGCGTCCTCGACTGGGACCTGGCGATCCTGGCGGACCCAGCCGTAGACGCAGCACTAGCCGCGACCTGGCACGGCTGGGACGTCCTCCGCGGTGCCGCCGACGAGGAGACCTTCCGGCGCGCGCAGGCTTGGAACGACCTGATCGGCGTCGAGCATCTGCACGCGGTCTTCGCAGGCAAACCCCTATCGAACGTCGATGGCTTCGTCCGAGCCGTCGTCACCTGGCTAGAGACACGCGGCTAGCGACTCCTCGGCTCGAGACGGCGCGTCGGAGGAGGACCGCCGGAACGGGTTCGCGCGCGGGGACCGGCAGCCACGAGCCCGTGGCGTCCACCAACGAGGCTGGCTCTGCTTGCCTGTTCGGCCCACCGCCGCCACTTGCTCGCCGCCGAGGTGCGGTTAACAGCTCCGGCTGGCACTCAGCCTCCCGAGATGCGGTTAACCGCTCCGACTGGCACTCAACCTCCCGAGGTGCGCAAGTGCCGGTGCCCGCTGACCGGAAAGTCCGGAGGCGCGGGCGGCAGCAGCCCGTCGAGGACGTAGCCGCACTTCTCCGCGACCCGACAGGACGCCGGGTTGTCCTCGGCATGCAGCAAGTCCAGCCGGCTCAACGAAACGAACCGCTGCGTGCCGAGCGCCCACCGCGACGCAACTTCCAACGCCCGAGCAGCGATTCCCCGACCCCGAGCCTGGGCGGCGATCCAGTACCCGACCTCAGCGGCCCCAGCGTCCCGAACCTTCACGACGACGTGCCCGAGCGGCATGTCGTCGTCAGCCGCCACCGCGAAACTGAACTGCGTCGCGGACTCCCAGCCGGATACCTGTGCGTCCAACCACCGCCGGGCGTCGCCGTCCTCGGCGAGAGGGGCCATCAACCGGCGGCGCAACAGCGGATCACGATGCGCGGCGACCAGCGCCTCCCGATCCTCCGACCGCCACGGCCGCAGCCGCAAGGCTGCCTGGGATTCGGTTCGGGGCAGGGAAAGGATGACCGTCACGACCGCCCATTCTGCACCCGTCGAGACTTGTCCCGCCCGGAGTCTGCCCAAAGTCCTTACCCGACACCGGCTTCGAGCGCGATCCCCGAGAAACTCAGCACAGGATGCCCAGGCAGTCAGGTAAACTCGCGACATGCTCATCGAGGTGGACAGAGGCTAGCCGCCGGGTTCTCGGCGGCGTACCGGCCGACGAGTGCCCTGCCAGCAACTCTTTCCACCACCCCTCTCTCCTCGCGCGCTCCGACGCGTGCGCTCAGCCATGCGCCGGTACGCCGCGAGGAGATCGATGACGCTCAGGAGCACTCATGACGCAGGAAATGCCGCGTCCCCCTTTCGATCCAGAACTAGCAGCGGTCCTGCCGACCCTCGACGGCGGCGTACCGGTCGGCATGACAGCAGACCAGCTGCCGCACTACCGAAGCCTCCCTTTCCCCACCATCGAAGAACAAATCGCCGACCGCCCGGTCCGCTGCACACACCACACGATCCCCGGTTACGGCGGCGTGGCGATCGAGGTCTCTGTCCTTGCGCACGTGGACCACGACATCCCAGGCGTCGGGATCTACCACCTACACGGAGGCGGAATGGTCATGGGAGACCGCTTCGCCGCCGCAGGCCCGCTGATCGACTGGGTGCTGAAGCACGACGCAGTCGCGGTCACCGTCGAATACCGGCTAGCTCCGGAACATCCCGACCCAGTACCCGTCGAGGACTGCTACGCGGGCTTGCGATGGATGGCCGCCAACGCCGACGCTCTGCGCTTCGCCCCCGACCGCGTGATCATGTTCGGCGGCAGCGGCGGAGGAGGTCTCGCCGCCGGAACCGCGCTACTGGCACGCGACCGCAACGGCCCGCCGCTGCTAGGCCTGCTGCTGCAATGCCCGATGATCGACGACCGCAACGAGACAGTGTCGTCCCGCCAGTACGACGGCACCGGCGTCTGGGACCGCACAAGCAACCTGACCGCATGGACAGCAGTCCTAGGCGACCGCCGCGGAACCGCCGACGTCTCGCCCTACGCAGCAGCCGCCCGGGCAACTGACCTGAGCGGTCTCCCGCCAACCTTCATCGACGTCGGCGCGGCGGAGGTCTTCCGAGACGAGGACGTAGCCTTCGCAAGCTCCATCTGGGCCTCCGGAGGCGACGCAGAACTCCACGTCTGGGGCGGTGCGTTCCACGGCTTCCACGACCTAGCACCACAATCCGCCCTGGCCAAAGCGTGCGTCACGGCGCGCGAGTCCTGGCTCGAGCGATTGCTCAACCGCCCGACGCCGTAACGGATGGCGCGCCGCCCTGCCGAGACTGTCGGGGTGGCGCGCACCTCGCGCGACGACATGGCCGACAACGCCGCTCGCCTCGCGGGACGACATGATCGACAACGCCGCTCGCCTCGCGCGACGACATGATCGACAACGCCGCTCACCAGCAGGTTCCACGACCTCGCGCCAACGCCCGCTCTGGCAGAGACACGCGTCGTCGCCCGCGAGCCTGGCTCGGCGATTGCGTGGCCGTTCCACGCTGCCATCCGCATCGCCGCCGACGGCGCTCCTCCCTGCCGCAGTCACCGGGGCGGTGCAACTCGCCGGGCGGCATGGTCGACTGCGCTACCCGCCAATGGGCTCCGGCCTCCACGACCTGGCACCCAGGTTCGCAGCACCCGAGGCAGGTTTCGCCCGTGAGTCCAGACTCCGTCGGTCGCCCGGTCGCCCGGCCACCTCGGTGGTCAGGTCGCTCGGTCACCCGGCCACCTCGGTGGCCAGGTCACTCGGTGGCCAGGCAGTTCCGTGCCGTAGCGAATCGCGAGTCGCCTGCCGAGTTCGCCCGGACGGTGTGCACCCCGCCGAACGACACGACCAACCCCGCCAGCTCGCAGATCACCAAGAGCTACTCAGCGCAGACTCCAAACGAGAGCCACCTCCGATCAACCGCACCACGTCAACCAACCGCACCACGCCCGTCTAACAGCATCACCTCAGACCAACCGCGCCACCCGCGACCAACCCACACCACGTCAGGCCAACCGCTCCACCCGCGACCAACCACACCACCTCAGACCAACAGCGCCACCAAGCCCACTCTCATCTCCTCACAACCTCGGCTCCAGCACTCACCTCCGCCTCCTCAGCTCCCGCTCCTGACCACCTCAAGATCATCCCACCCACCACCGACAATTCCGGGCGGCGTGTCGCCACCCCGCCTCGCAAGGGGTCACCATCGCGCGTGACAGACTGCCGGGCGATGTACACGCCGTCTGATCTCGCTGACCTGCTCGAATGCGAGCACCGGAGCATCCTCAAGCAGGCGCTGGCGGCGGGGACACCCGGCGCGCCGCGGCCCAGTTCCGCACCCGATCGGCTGGCGGTGAAGCACGGGCGCGCGCACGAGGCGGCCACGCTCAACCGGTTGCGCGGCGAGCGGACGCAGGTCGTCGAGATCGAGGAGCACGATCCGGTCGTCGCGGCGAAGGCCACCGAGGAAGCGTTGCGCGCGGGCGCGCCGGTGGTCTACCAGGCGGTGTTCCACGACGGCGAGTTCTCCGGACGCGCCGATTTCCTCCTGCGCGACGACCAAGGCCGCTACGAGGTCTACGACACGAAACTCGCCCGGCACGCCAAGCCGTCCGCAGTCGTGCAGCTCACCGCGTATGCCGACGCTCTGCGCCGCGGCGGCTGGCCCACTGGACCGGAGATGCACCT
This sequence comes from Amycolatopsis halotolerans, assembly GCF_042647905.1. Lineage (NCBI taxonomy): Bacteria > Bacillati > Actinomycetota > Actinomycetes > Pseudonocardiales > Pseudonocardiaceae > Amycolatopsis > Amycolatopsis halotolerans. The sequence continues at coordinate 9,631 of NZ_JBHRWI010000081.1, read as the reverse complement.
GCTGCTCGGCGACGGCAGCACGCGCAGCCTCCGCGTCGACGACTTCCTCCCGCTCGTGGACCGCCTGCGCGACCGGTTGCAGGACCGTCCGCCGCAGTTGCCGGACCGGGTCTGGGCCGACGAGCGTCCGGCGTGCACCGGATGTGCGTTCGCCGACCACTGTTCGTCCGCGCGCGAGGCCGACCGGGACCTGTCGCTCGTCGCCGGGATGCGCAGCGAGCAGCGGCGCAAGCTGGTGACCGCCGGGCTCGGCACCATCGACGCGCTCGCCGGCTCCGAACCCGCCGACCGTCCGCGTGACATGTCCGAGGGCACGTTCGCCTCGTTGCGCGCGCAGGCCGCGATCCAGGTCCGCCAGGACGAAACCGGTGAGCTGGCCTACGAAATCATCGCCCCGGGCGCGCTCGCCGAACTTCCCGAAGCCAGCCCCGGCGACGTCTTCTTCGACATGGAAGGCGACCCGTACGCCGTGGCTGGCACCGGCCTGGAGTACCTCTTCGGCGCGGTCACCCCGGACGAGCGCTTCACCCCGTTCTGGGCGCACTCGCGCGCGCAGGAGAAACGGGCGTTCGAGGAGTTCATCGACTTCGCCACCGCACGGCTCGCGGAACACCCCGACGCGCACGTCTACCACTACGCGCCGTACGAGGTCACGGCGATCAAGCGGCTCGCCGCCGTCCACGGCACGCGGGAGGAAGCTGTGGACGAGCTGCTGCGCAGCGGCGCGATGATCGACCTGTATGCCGTGGTACGCAAGGCTTTGCGGGTAGGACAGCGGTCGTATTCGATCAAGTATTTAGAACCACTGTACATGCCGGAAGCCCGCGACGGCGAGGTAAAAACGGCAGCGTCGAGCATCGAGGCATACGAGGACTACCTGACGCTCTCCTCCGCCGGGAACACCGAACAGGCCGACGAAATCCTGCGCGGCATCGCGGATTACAACGAGTACGACTGCGTCTCCACCTTGCGCCTGCACGAATTCCTCCACCGCGTGCGCGCCGAGGCCGGAATCGACCTGGCCGAACCGGACCCCGAGTCCGAAGTGGACGCTCTCCTCCGCCGCACCGAAGAAGAGGAAGCCGCCCAGCGCCGGGCCGAACGCGCCGCCGCGATGGCGGCTTTGGTCGACCCGCTCCTGGACGGCCTCCCCGAAGACCCCGCGGATTTCACTCCCGACGACCACGCCCGCGCGCTGCTGGCGGCGTCCGTCGGCTACCACCGGCGCGAGACGAACCCCGCGTGGTGGGAGTTCTTCCGGCAGTTGGCCGCCCCGCTCGGCGACCTCGAAGTGGACACGACCTGCGCGGTCCCGGTGTCGGTGACCGCGGGCGAGTGGGTCCCGCCGTCCGGCCGGCTGCGCACCGCGAAACGCACGCTGGCCGTGCGGTGCGACCCGGACCGTCCGCATCCGTTCGCACCCGGCGACGACGTGCGATTGCGTTACGGCGCCGATGCTCGCGACGCGAAAGTCGTGTCCGCGACGGCCGTCGAAGTGACCCTGGAAGAGAGCAGCGCCCCGGATCGGACGTCCAACGACCTTCCCGCCGCGGTCCTGCCGGGCAGCCCCGTCCGCCCGTCGCCGAAGGACGAGGCGGTAGCCGATCTCGCCCGGCTGGTGGGGGAAACGCTGCCCGCGCTGCCGTCACACCCCGGCGTCGACCTGCTCCGCCGCGTCCCCCGGTTGCGCGGCGGTTTGCCCGAACCGGGGGAAGATCTGGTCGCCACGGTGATCACCGCGGTCGATCAGCTCGACGGTTCCGTGCTCGCCGTCCAGGGCCCGCCCGGAGCCGGAAAGACTTACCTGGCCGGGAAACTCATCGCGCACCTGGTGCGTTCGGGCCGGACCGTCGGCGTCACGTCGAACAGTCACAAAGCGGTCGAGAACGTGCTCTCGGCGGCCATGGAGAACGCGCCGGAGATGGCCTGCGCCAAGCGCGCGAAGCGGACGCCGGACCCGGAATTGCCTTGGGAACAACCGAAAAACAACAACGCGCTGGTACGCTGGCGTGAAGAACACGACACCGGTCACCTGGTCGGCGGCACGGCTTGGACGTTCGCCAACGCCGCCGTGCGCGAAGAACCCTTCGACGTCCTGGTGATCGACGAAGCCGGCCAATTCGCCCTCGCGGACGCGCTGGCGGTGTCGATGTGCGCGAAAAACGTTGTGCTGCTGGGGGATCCGCAGCAGCTGCCGCAGGTGGTGCAGGGCACGCACCCGGCAGGCGCGGAGGCGTCCGCGCTCGGCCACTTGATCGGCGACGCGGACATCATCCCGCCGGAACTCGGATATTTCCTCGACCTGACGCGCCGCATGCACCCCGCCGTGTGTGCGCCGGTTTCGAACCTGTCGTACGCCGGTTTGCTGCACTCGCATCCCACTGCGGAACGTTCGGTCGACGGCTTCCCGTCGGGTCTCTACCTGGCGACGGTCGAGCACAGCGGGAATACCACGCGTTCGGTGGAGGAAGCCGAGGAAGTGGTCTCGGTGATCAAGTCGCTGCACGGCCGTTCGTGGGAGGGCCGACCGCTCACGGACGCTGATTTCCTAGTCGTAGCCCCGTATAACCTGCAGGCGCGAGTAGTGACGCGCGCCCTGTCCGACGCTGGTTTCGGCGACGTCCGGGTCGGCACCGTCGACCGGTTCCAGGGGCAAGAAGCACCCGTTGTGGTGACGACAATGACGTCCTCTTCGGCGGTAGACTTGCCGCGAGGCCTTGATTTCTTGTTGTCCCGCAACCGGTTGAATGTCGCTCTCTCACGCGCGCAGTCCGTGGCGGTCCTGGTGTGCTCCCCGAAGCTGCTCGAGGCGGACATCAGAACGGTGGACCAGATGCGGCTGGTCTCCGGGATGCTCGGGTTGCTGCGGGATGCCCGCGAGTGGATCGACTGACCCGCGCCGACTGAGCTGTGCCGAGTGGCCTGCGCCGAGTGGCCTGCATCGACTGGGCGGCACCGACTGGCCGGCGCCGACTGACCCGCGCCGACTGACCCGCGCCGACTGACCGGCGCCGACTGAGCTGCCTCGACGGACCCGGCGTCGAAGGGATTGGCCTTGGGGGTGCCCGCCCGGCCGGTTCGGTCGGGATCCGGCGGCCGGGCGGGCACATGTCCCCGCTCGCGCGACCGTGGGGGAGGGGTGGCGCGGCGAGCGAGGTGGTCTGAGCGCCCCGCGCGTCCGGCTTGCGGGAGCCGGAGCGGGGGGCGCGGGATCCCCGTCCGCGCGGGGCACTGGGGGAGATGCCGCAACGGACGGGGTGGCTGGGAGAAACCGGTGTGTTCGGTGCGGACAGTCCTACCTGGACCGTCCCGCGCACCGACGGCTGACCGGCGGACTCGGCTCGGTTGTCGGTGTTGCCGCTCTTCGGTACAACTCGTTGCGGGCCAAGAACATTCCCGCGGCCGGGGGTGTGCTCCCGCTCTCCTCCGGACCGGCTGGGGGTTACCAGGCCGGCGGGAGCAGGAGCACCGGATCCCGTTCCGCGCCTGGGGGGAGCAGTCGCGCGGAGCGGGTAGTTCTGCGCCGGTACGGGGGCCGCCTCGCGGCGAGTGGCACGACCAGGCTCCGGCCGGACCGGTATTCCTGGAAGGCAGAAGGTGAGGCCCGGGGGCACCTCCGTACCGACACCCTGTACAACGCGCCAGCCGCGCGAATGTTCCGGCCCCATAAGGTGATCTGGATCGCCACCAATCGAGTGACCGCTTGGTCGGCTCGGGTAGCCGAAGACGGCTGACCCTCGATCAGGTTGCGCCGCTTGGCGAATCGTTGTGCATTCGCCGCCGAGTCAGCTTGCCGAAGCTGTTCCTCGACTGGAGCATCCGCTGCCCGCTGCCCGCTGCCCGCTGCCCGCTGCCCGCTGCCCGCTGCCCGCTGCCCGCTGCCCGCTGCCCGCTGCCCGCTGCCCGCCAACGCGGGCGCGGGCGCGGGGGCGGTTGACGACCGTCACTCCATCGCGAACTTGTTCGTAACGAACATGTTCGTTAAGCTCAAACCAGTCATCCACGAAAGAGAAACGGAGCACCTCATGAACATCACCATCGTCGGCGCCGGCCTCGGCGGTCTCAGCCTCGCCCGCGTCCTGCACGTCCACGGCATCGAAGCCACCGTCCTAGACCTTGACGCCTCCCCGTCCGCCCGCGCGCAGGGCGGCATGCTCGACATCCACGACGACTCCGGCCAGGTCGCCCTCCGCGCCGCCGGTCTACACGAGGAATTCCGTGCCCTGGTCCACTCAGGCGGCCAGGAGACCCGCGTCTACGACCGGACCGCAGCCCTCCTCTTCTCTGAAGCGGACGACGGCAGTGGCGGGCGCCCGGAGATCGACCGCGGGGCCCTGCGCGACCTCCTCCTCAGCTCGCTGCCGGAAGGCACCGTCCGCTGGGGCACGAAGGTCGCCGCCGCGGAGTCGCTCGCTGACGGGCGGCATCGCCTCACCCTCGCTGACGGCACGTCGCTCACCACGGACGTGCTCGTCGGAGCCGACGGCGCCTGGTCGCGGATCCGTCCGCTGGTCTCGCCGGAGAAACCGGCCTACACCGGGATCTCGTTCGTCGAGATCGACCTTCTCGACGCCGATTCCCGGCACCCAGAGGCGGCGGCTCTCCTCGGCGGCGGCATGAGCTTCGCGCTCGGCGAGGACAAAGGCTTTCTCGCGCACCGCGAACCGGACGGCAGCCTCCACGTCTACGCTGCCGTGCGCGTCCCGGAAGCCTGGGCCGCGTCCATCGACTTCACTGATCGCGACGCCGCCAAGGCCGCCGTGCTGAGTCACTTCGACGGCTGGTCTGACCAGCTCCGCGCCCTGGTCACGGACGCGGACAGTGACCTGGTCCCGCGGCTGATCCACGCGTTCCCCGTCGAGCATTCGTGGGCGCGGGTGCCCGGCGTCACGCTGGTCGGCGACGCCGCGCACCTGATGTCACCGTTCGCCGGGGAGGGCGCGAACCTCGCCATGCTCGACGGTGCCGAGTTGGGGCTCGCGCTAGCCCGGCACCCGGGCGACGTCGAACGTGCGCTCGCCGAGTACGAGGCTGCGTTGTTCCCGCGCAGCGCGAAATCCGCGACGGAGTCGGCGCAAAGTCTCGAGAGCTGTTTCCGCGCTGACGCACCGGCGGCTTTGCTCGAGCTGTTCGGAGCCTGATGTCCACAGTGGACGCGTGTACGACTTAAGCGGTACCCGGATCGAGCCGTCAAGCCGATCCGGGCGAGGCGGTTCGGCTCGCACAATGGGCTTCAGCCCGCTGTGAGAGAGGAAACTCCTGATGACCGCCGTCCTGGCCGACACCGTCCATCAAGGCCTGCACTTCGCCGCCGTCGCCGGGATGATGGCGCTGGTGGCGTTTCCGGTCCTGCTGTTCCTCGGCGCGCTGGTGAGCGTGCTCGGCAGTCCGCTCGGCGGCGGGATGAAGTTTGTGTGGGTGATCTTCGCGTTCTGCGCGCCGTTCATCGGGCCGGTGCTGTGGTTCCTGGTCGGCAAGAAGAGCGCGGAGGCCTCGTTCCGCTGACACAGGATGTCAGTGGAGCGCGGTTAGCGTCCGGGCATGGATCACGAGATTGACGCCGGCGCGTTCGCCGACCGGTATGTCGCAGTGTGGAACGAATCCGACCCGGCCGCCCGCCGCGCGGCGATCGCCTCGTTGTGGGCCGAGGACGGGGTCCAGTTCACCGAGTCCGCGGAGTATCGGGGCCATCGGGAGCTCGAGCGCCGGGTCGATGAGGCTTTCGAGGAATTCGTTGGCGGGGCGGGGTTTGTGTTCCGGTCCGCCGGAGACGCGGTGGGCCATCACGGCGTGGTCCGGTTCAGCACCTGCATGGTCCCCGCGGCGGACGGGGAGGTCGCCTGGACCGGCTTCGTCGTGGCTGAACTGGGCGAGGACGGCCGGATCCAGCGCGACTGCCAGTTCGCCGAGCCGCCGCTTCCCGCGTTTCCGGACGCCCGCACGACGGCGGACGAATTCGTGCGCAGGCTCGCGCAGGGCGACCCGGACCGGATCGCGGAGCTTTTCGCGGAACCGGTCGACTGGCGGGTGAGCTGGCCGGAACCGGAGCATCCCGCTGTGCCGTGGATCCGCCCCCGCTCCACCCGGGCGGACGTCGCGGACCACTTCAGGACGCTCGGAAGCGCCTGTGCTCCCGAAGAAGTTCGGGTCGACCGAATCCTGGTCCACGGGCCGGACGCGGTGCTCGTCGGAACGAGCGCCCAGACAGTCAAGCTGACCGGCAAGCGTTTCGCGACGAGCTTCGCGGTGCACGTGACCGTTGGCGGCGGATTGATCACGCAGTATCACGTTTACGAGGACAGCCTCGCCGTCGCCGAGGCGTTCGCCGGATGAAACACCGGGCAGCCGGAGCGGGGATTCCGCCCGGCTGCCCGGCATTTCGCGCGGTCAGGAAACGTTCAAGTCGATGCAGGCGTAGAACGCGTTGCCGGTGTCAGCGATGTTCCACACCGCGAGCACCTTCTGCTGTCCGGTGTAGCCGCTCAGGTCGACCTGGTGCGAAATGGTTTCCGGCGGGGCCTGGTCGTTGCCGCTGAAGCTCGCGACCTGGGTGCCGCCGATGAAGTACTCGTAGTCGCTGGTGCGGTGGCGCGCGGTGAACACCCAGTTGAAGGTGACCTGGGTGCCGACCTGGGTGACCTTCCAGCCCTTGCTGTCGTCGTCGAGGTCGGCGAACCGGTCGTTGCCGCCGCTGCAGCTCTGCAGGCCCTTGGGCCCTTCGACGCTCTGCGGTTCCCATTTGATGTCGCCGCAGGACACCGTTCCGTCCGCGCATTGGGCCTGCCTGCTCGGCGGGGAGTTGACGTAGCCGTGCGCGCTGGCGATGCCGGGGCCGATCAGCATCAGCACCGGGGCGAGGGCCGCGCCGCCGAGTGCGGCGAGCATCGTGCGTTTGCGGGGCATGGTGGCTCCTTTGAAGCCGGGCCCGCTCCCGCGCCGGAGGGCGGCCGGACGAGCCACGGCACGACCGACGAGCCCGCGGTGGGGTGGAGCGCGGGCGGAGGGGGGTGGGGAGATTTGTGGTCTAGACCATACTCGACCGCCCGCTCTCGGTCAAGAATCAGCTACCCTGCGTCATCTATACACGGGATACTGTATGCAATAGGATGTCGCCGAGAATGCCGACCGCAGGGAGACCGCGATGTACACGGTGACCGACCCGGCAACGGGCCAGCTGATCGAGGAAATCGAGAACGCGACCGACGCGGAGGTTCGCGCGGCGATCGAACGCGTCGGCCACGGATATCGCAGCTGGCGGGACCGTCCGGTGGCGGAACGAGCAGCGATCGTCGCCCGCGCCGCGGACCTGTTCGCGCAGCGCGCGGACGAGCTGGCCGCCATCATGACGCTGGAAATGGGCAAGCGCGTCAACGAGGGCCGCGGCGAGGTCGGGATCGTCGTGGACATCTTCCGTTACTACGCGGAGCGCGGCCCGGACCTGATCGCCGACCAGCCGCTCGCCATCCGCGGCGGTTCCGCGGTGATCCGCAAGGAACCGATCGGCGCGCTGCTCGGGGTGATGCCGTGGAACTTCCCGTGCTATCAGGTGGCCCGGTTCGTCGCGCCGAATCTGGTGCTGGGCAACACGATCCTGCTCAAGCACGCGTCGATCTGCCCGCGTTCGGCGCTGGCTATCGAGGCGATTCTGCACGAAGCAGGCGTTCCGGACGATGCTTACGTAAACGTCTTCGCCTCGAGCCGTCAGGTTCCGTCGATTCTTGCCGATCCGCGCATCCAGGGCGTTTCCCTGACCGGCAGCGAACAAGCCGGTATCTCCGTGGCGGCTGAAGCGGGCCGGAACCTGAAACGATGCGTACTGGAACTGGGCGGCGCGGATCCCTTGCTGGTGCTCGACACCGCGGATTTGGACGAAACGGTGCAGGCTGTGGCGACCGCGCGGATGCGTAACTGTGGGCAGTCCTGTAACGCGCCTAAGCGGATTATTGTCCAGTCTGACCTTTATGAGGAATTCGTGGACCGCTTCACGAAGCGGGTCGCGGACTATTACGTCCCGGGGGATCCGGCTGACCCGGCTGCGAAGCTGCCGCCGCTGGCTTCCGTCGCTGCTGCTGACGAGGTCGCTGGTCAGGTGGCTCGCGCGGTGGAGCAGGGCGCGACGCTGCGGACCGGTGGGCGTCGTGGTGAGGGGGCTTATCTGGACGCGACCGTGCTGACTGATGTCACGCCGGAGATGGACGCTTACCGGGAGGAGATCTTCGGTCCGGTGGCGATCTTGTTCTCTGCTGATTCGGATGACCATGCTATTGAGATCGCTAATGACTCGCCGTTCGGTTTGGGCGCGGCGGTGTTCGGCACGGACCCGGTTCGGTTGCGTCGCGCGGCGGATCGGCTGGAGGCAGGGATGGTGTATTTCAATAAGTCCGGCGGGTCGCAGGCGGATTTGCCCTTCGGCGGGATCAAGCGCTCGGGGATGGGGCGGGAGTTGGGGCCGTCGGGGATTGAGGAGTTCATGAACCAGAAGTCGATCCGGCTTTGAGTCGCAGTCGCGGCACAGGGGTGCTGGTGTCTAATGTGGACTAACTCGGTTCGCTCTCGACCTCTTTGGGCGGCGGGGAGAACCGTGCGGCCTGACGCTCTTCGTAGTCAGCCCAGTACAGGGCTTCGTGATGATGCCAGCGGTCATGGTCCGCGACGGTTCGGTACATCCGCGCGTTCGTGAGGTGGAACCCCGCCCAGTCCGAACGGGTAGCGTCCGCTGCGGGCCGCCGGATCGTCGCGGAGGCGTGCGCGTCATGCAGTGTCGCTGGTTCAGCTCTGGCCGCCATCATGGATGCCTTTCCTCTGAGGTGTCTGACGTCTGGAACCTGGGGGACCGGTCACCGAATTAGAGGTAGTCCTATTGAAAACCTCGCGGGAAGAGTTGTCAATAGAAATACCTCTATCTAGTCTGATAGGTCGGGAGGTGCTGATACCGCTAGCGTTATCGCCGACGGAGGAGGACGACGTGGGCATTGGGTACCGCGACCTGGCCGCGATCCTGCGCGACGCGATCCAGCGGGGCGACTACGCCCCGGACTCGACGTTGCCGAAGCAGGAGGAACTGGCCGAGGAGTACGGCGTCAACGTCAACACCGTCCGCAAAGCCGTCGGTCTCCTGGAAGCCGAAGGGCTGGTCACGCCGATCCGCCGTCGCGGCACCGTCGTTCGCGCACGCCCGCCGATGAAACGCCTCGGTGCCGACCGCTACGCCAAGAGCAAGTGGAAGTACGGCGACACGGTGGCGTTCATTGCCGACCGCGAAGTGTCCGGTCGCGAGTGGAAGCCCACGGATCAGACCCAGACCGTTTCGCGGATCGAGGCGGACGCGGAGATCGCCGAAGCTTTGAGCATCGACGTCGGCTCGCCCGTCTACGAGCGTGCGCGTCTGGTCAAGGACGCGGGCCACCCGACGCACACCCTCTCCAGCTACTACCTGCCGGAAGATGTCGAGGGCACCCGCCTCGTCGACGACACTCCGGGACCAGCCGGTCGAGGCGGCGGCTTCCTGGTCCTCACGTTGCAGGGCCTCGAGCCGGACACGATCAGCGAGACTGTCTGCTCACGCATGCCCACGCCCGACGAGATCGAGACGTTGGAGCTCCTCGCCGGCGAACCGGTGATGGTCCTGCAG
>NZ_JBHRWI010000080.1:0-63189 GCF_042647905.1 Amycolatopsis halotolerans | reverse complement strand
GGGCCGTGCGCACTGCCCCTCCGCACGCCGACTTAAAGGCGATCCCGCCCGCGACGACGAAGTCGGCGCCATCAAACACAGCTTGCCGAGCCAGCCCCCCTACTCAGCCCCGACCACCCGCTCACCCACCCAGCCCCCGACCACCCAGGCACCCAGGCACCCACCCATCCCCCAGACCACCCACCCCCCGACACCCCCGACTCCGCCGAAGGATGGAAATTTTTTTCGCACCAGCCCTACCCCGCCTCCCCCACCACCCCCCGACAAACCCCCAGCTCAACCCCCCTCCACCCCCGTGAACAGCGCACCTTCGAGAAGGCACAGACGCATGGTGGGGACAACCCCAGCACGATCCGTCGGGTCTGCAGGTTTCCCGCCGGGGCGCCGCGCCGCAATACTCCCCCCGTGACCACCGACAAGCTCGTCCTCCCCTCGCCCCCACGGCCGGGAAGCGACTTCGCCCGGCTCTGCCGCCGGATTTCCGACGCCGGTCTGCTTGACCGGCGTCCCGGCTACTACACCGCCCGAATCGCGCTCGTGACCGTGCTGTTCGCGGGAGGCTGGGTCGCGTTCGCGCTGCTCGGCGACTCGTGGTGGCAGCTGGCTGTGGCCGCGTTCCAGGCTTTCATGTTCGGGCAGATCGCCCTGCTTTCGCACGATCTGGCGCATCGCCAGGTGTTCCGGACGCGTCGTCCGGCGGAGATCGCCGGGCGGCTGGCCGGGAATCTCGGCATCGGGATGAGTTACGGGTGGTGGATGGACAAGCACACCCGGCACCACGCCAACCCGAATCACGAGGAATTGGACCCGGACGTCGACCCGGACGTTCTCGTCTGGTCTCAGCGGCAGGCTCGCGAGGCTCGCGGGGTGCCCCGGTTCATCGGCCGGCACCAGGCGTTCCTGTTCTTCCCGCTGCTCACCCTCGAAGGCCTCAACCTGCACTTCTCCGGCATCCGCGCGGTCGCTCGCCCGGGTCTGCGCCGTCGCGGGCTCGAGGCGGCGTTGCTGTTCACCCATATCGCGGTCTACCTCGCCGCGCTGTTCATCGTCCTGCCGCCGGGTCTGGCGCTGCTGTTTTTCGCGGTTCACCAGGGGCTGTGGGGCGTCTACATGGGTTCGATCTTCGCGCCGAACCACAAGGGCATGCCGACGCTGACCGGCAAGACGGATCTGGACTTCCTGCGCAAGCAGGTGCTTACCTCGCGCAACGTCGCGGGCGGGCCGGTGATCGACGTCCTGCTCGGCGGCCTCAACCACCAGATCGAGCATCACCTGTTCCCGAGCATGCCGTCGGTGCATCTGCGCCGGGCTCAGCCGATGGTGGAGGCGTACTGCGCGGAGATCGGCATCTCGTACCTGCGGACGGGTCTGGTGTCGTCGTACCGGCAGACCTTGAAGCACCTGCACGAAGCTGGGGCCCCTCTCAGGAAGGCTTCGTAGACTTGGCGGCATGACGTTCCAAGCACTGACTCCGGCGGCCTTCGGCGCGAAGGCGGCCGGAGCACGTGCCGAGCGGATGCGCCAGTCTCCGCAGTTCGCCGACGGCATGTTCCACAACGGCGCCACGACTCGCGCGACGCCCTCCTCCCCCGGAGCGCTCGTGCGCGAGTTCCTGTTCGGCGAGGACCGCACCCGTCGTCGTCCGGGCGGTGCGGTCCCGTTGATCTCCGCGCCCGCCACCTCGGCCGAGGGTCTTTTCCTTACCTGGTACGGACACGCGTCCACGCTGGTGGAGATCGACGGTGCGCGGGTGCTGTGCGATCCGGTGTGGGGCGAGCGGGTTTCGCCCGTCGCCTTCGCCGGGCCGCGGCGGCTGCACGCTCCCCCGGTTTCGTTGCGCGAGCTGGGCCGGCTGGACGCGATCGTGATCTCCCACGACCACTACGACCATCTGGACCTGCCCACCGTCCGCGCGTTGATCGCGCTGACCGACGCGCCGTTTCTGGTTCCGCTCGGCGTCGGCGCGCACCTCGAACGGTGGCACGTCCCGGCCGCGCGGATCATCGAACTCGACTGGCACGAGGACGCTTTCGTGGCCGGGATCCGGTTCGTCGCCACGCCCGCGCAGCATTTCTCCGGCCGCGGCCTCGCGAACGACAGCACGCTGTGGGCGTCGTGGGTGATCGCCGGTGCGGAGCATCGCGTCTTCTACAGCGGCGACACCGGGTATTTCGCCGGTTTCGCCGAGATCGGCGCGAAGTACGGGCCGTTCGACGCGACGCTCGTCCAGGTCGGCGCGTATGCCCCGCACTGGCCGGACATCCACATGACGCCGGAGGAGGGCGTCGCCGCGCACCTGGACGTGCGCGGCGGGCTGCTGGTCCCGGTGCACTGGGCGACGTTCACCCTCGCCATGCACACCTGGACGGATCCCGCGGACCGGGTGTGGCGGGAGGCCAAGGCCAACGACCTCCCGCTCGCGATCCCGAAGCCGGGGCAGCGGATCGACGCGTCCGCCCCGCCGCCCGTGGACGGATGGTGGCAGACCCTGGGCTGACCGACGGTTCCGCCGGCGCCGGGACCCGGCCGCGCTGGTCCACGCCGTCACGAGCGGACCCGACTGGCGTGCCGACGACCTGCTGCGGGCGTCCGAACAGACCCCGCTCCGCGTGGTCCAGGGCGGCGGTCCCCCGGACGCCTTGACGGTGCTGGGATTGCTCGGCCGCACCGCCCGCGTGCGCCGGGCCGCGCTCGCGTGCCTCGAACCGGCATCACCACGCAGGACGTGGGGTAGGAATGAGGAATGAAGCTCAAGCTCGATCTTCACGACATCTACAACCGCGGCGGAGAGATCGACAAGGCGTTGCGCGCGGTCATCGACGAGGCGGTCGCGAAGAAGGCGCCGCTCGTGGAGATCATTCCGGGCAAGGGGTCCGGGCAACTGAAGAAGCACGTGCTGCGGTTCCTGGAGCGCAAGGACGTCAAGGCGCTCTACCACCGCGTCGAGAAGGACAAAGACAACTTCGGGCGGGTGTTCGTGCACTTCCGCTGGAAGTGACGCGATCACCCGCCCGAAGCGTCAGAGCCAGTCGTCCGGGCGGGGCCAGGGCATGAGCGCGGTGAGCGCGTCCGGCACCGGTTCGGTGACTGTGTAGCGGCCGCGGTGGAACAGCAGCGGGCGGGCGTCGGACGTCTCGCCCAGCGCGGTCACCCGGCCGACCACTACGTAGTGGTCCCCCGCCGGGTGGACGGCCTGCACTTCGCAGTCCACCCAGGTCAGGGCTCCGTCCAGCAGCGGCGCACCCGAGGGAGCGGGCTGCCAGGACACTCCGGAGAACTTGTCGCCGCCGCGGCGGCCGAACTCGGCGCAGACCGCTTGCTGGTCTTCGGCAAGCACGTTCACCGCGAACGTGCCCGCCGCGGCCAGCGCGGGCCAGGTCCGCGACGTCCGGGCGACGCAGAACAGGACCAGCGGCGGGTCCAGCGACAACGCCGCGAAGGACTGGCAGGCGAAGCCCACCGGCCCGGTCGGCGCGGGCGAACTGGCGTAATCGGCCAAGGTCGGAGAGCCCTCGACGTAACCGGTCACCACGGTCACGCCGGTGCAGAAATGGCCCAGCACCTCGCGGAACCGGTCCGGCACTGCCTCCGGAACGGCGGCTGTCATTGCGATCCCACCGAGAAGTCGTGGCCCCACAACGAAACCGCAGTGCTCTCGCGGGCGATCCAGTCCTCGTCCTCGACCTGACGGCCTTCGCAGCCGAACTCGACGTCGAAGCCGCCGGGGGTCTTCATGTAGAACGACAGCATCAGGTCGTTCACGTGCCGGCCCAGCGTCGCCGACATCGGGACGTTCTTGCGCTTCGCGCGGTCCAGGCACAACCCGACGTCGTCGGTCTCCTCGACCTCCACCATCAGGTGCACGATCCCGCTCGGCGTCGGCATCGGCAGGAACGCCAGGCTGTGGTGCCGCGGGTTGCAGCCGAAGAACCGCAGCCACGCCGGGTCGCCGTCGGCCGGACGGCCCACCATCTGCGGCGGCAGGCGCATCGAGTCGCGGAGCCGGAAGCCCAGCACGTCCCGGTAGAACCGCAGCGCCGCCTCGTCGTCGTGGGTCGACAAAACCACGTGGCCCAAGCCCTGCTCGCCGGTGACGAAGCGGTGCCCGTACGGGCTCACCACCCGCCGGTGCTGCAGCGCGACCCCGTGGAACACCTCCAGGGTGTTGCCCGACGGATCGGTGAAGCTGATCATCTCCGCGACGCGGCGGTCGGCCAGCTCGTCGGGCGTGCCTTCCTTGTACGGCACCGAAGCCGCGTCGAGCCGGGTGCGGACCTCGTCCAGTTCGGCGGCGTTGGCCGCTTCCCAGCCCGCTACCGACAAGCGGTCCTTCTCCCCCGGCACGATCACCAATCGCGCCGGGAAATCGTCCATGCGCAGGTAGAGCGCGTTCGGGTCGGTGCCCGAACCCTCCACCATGCCGAGCACCTTCAGCCCGTAGACGCGCCAGGCGTCCATGTCCGTGGCTTCGATGCGCAGATATCCCAGCGAACGGATAGCCATCACGAACTCCCGAGGAAGTCGAGGGCGAGTCGGTTGAACTCGTCGAACTTCTCCAGCTGCGCCCAGTGGCCGCAGCCGCCGAACACGTGCAGTTGCGCACGCGGAATCGTCTTCAGCGCGAGCAGAGCGCCGTCGAGCGGGTTGACCCGGTCCTCCCGGCCCCACACGAGCAAGACCCGCTGGCGGAGGCGGTAAGCCTCGCGCCACAACATGCCTTCCTCGAAGGAATCCGGCAGGCTGAACGATTTGCCCATCGCCCGCATCGCGGCGATCGACTCCGGCGAACGCGCGATCTCGAAGCGTTCGTCGATCAGCTCGTCGGTCACCAACGCCTGGTCGTGCACCATGATCCGGAGGAACGCTTCCATCCGCTCCCGGGTCGGATCCCCGGCGAACCGGGACAGCAGCCGCACGCCTTCGGTGGGATCCGGGGCGAACAGGTTGACGCTCAGCCCGCCCGCGCCCATCAGCACCAGCCGTCCCGCGCGTCCGGGATGGTTCAGCGCGAGCCGGACCGCCGCGCCCGCGCCGAGCGAGTTGCCGACGATGTGCGCTTTCTCGATGCCGAGCTGGTCCATCAGGCCGACGACCGCGTCCGAGCTGTGCCGGAAGTACTGCGGGTGCTCAGTCGGCTTGTCGGACCGGCCGAACCCCGGCTGGTCGATCGCCAGTGTCCGATAAGACTTTCCGAACACCGGCAGGTTCCGGCCGAAGTTGCTCCACGCCGAGGCACCGGGGCCGCCGCCGTGCAGCAGCAGCACCGTCTCGGCGTTCTCCGCGCCGGATTCGTGGTAGTGCAGGCGAATGCCGCCCGCAGTGTCTACATAGGAACCTTCGGGTGCCATCAGACCATCGCATTCTCGACGGGCAAGCCGAACTCGCCGGTGCCGAACATGACGTACGCGCGTTCCGCGTCGTTCGCCGCGTGCACCCGGCCCGCGTGCGCGTCGCGCCAGAAGCGCTGGATCGGCGTGCCCCGCTGCAGCGCGCGGCCGCCGGAGTTCTCGAAAAGCCGGTCGATCGCGGAGATCGCCCGCTCGGTGCCGCGCACCTGGTCCCGGCGCACCCGCAACCGCGTGCTGAACGGCAGCTTCTCGCCCTTGCGGGCCAACTGGTACAGCTCGTCGATGTTGTGCGTCAGCTGCAGCCAGGCCGCGTCGATCTCGCTGCTCGCTTCCGCGATCCGCACCTTCGAGAACGGGTCCTCTTTGGACTGTTCGCCCGCGTACGCCGCCCGCACCCGCTTGCCCTGGTGCTCCACGTGCGCGTCGTACGCGCCCTGCGCCATCCCGATGATCGGCGCGGTGATGGTGCTCGGGTGCACGGAGCCGTACGGCAGCCGGTACAGCGGGCCCGGGTTGACTTCCTGGCCCGGGGTCTTGCACTTCGACGTCGCCATGAAGCTCAGCGCGCGGTGCTTGGGCACGAACACGTCCTCGACGACGATGTCGTTGGACCCGGTGCCGCGCAGCCCGACCGTGTCCCAGACGTCCACAATGGAGTAGTCCGAGATCGGCACGAGATACGTGCAGAAGTCCACCGGCTTGCCGTCGGCGAACGCGGGCCCGCCCAGCAGCACCCACGTGCAGTGGTCGCTTCCGGACGAGAAGCTCCACCGCCCGGACAGCCGGTAGCCGCCCTCGACGACGGTCGCCTTGCCCATCGGCGCGTAGGAAGAAGAAATCCGCACGTCGCGACCCTCACCGCCTTCGCCCCACACGTCCTCCTGGGCTTGCGCGTCGAACAACGCGACGTGCCACGGGTGCACGCCGAGAATCGACGCGACCCAGCCGGTGGACCCGCAGGCGCTCGCGATGAGCTTGACCGCGGTGTAGAAGGTGACCGGGTCGGCTTCCAAGCCGCCGTACGGTTTCGGTTGCAGCAGGCGGAAAAATCCGGTCTCCTGCAGCGCTTTCACTGATTCGGCGGGGATCCGACGGGCGTCCTCGGTCTCCTGTGCGCGTTCCCGCAGCACGGGAAGAAGGTCGCGCACCCCCGCGATCACGGCAGCCAGCTCGCTCATCGGCCGTCCTCTCTCGCTCGACACGCTCAAGACTAGAACACGTTCTCGTTTTTGTCGACGCGGTCTGTGCCGCGCGCGCCGTGCAACCCGGCCCGGCGGCCGGAAAACACGCAGTCAGCCAGCGAAAGACCGCTCACATACGACCTGGAACAGATTCCCACCGCGGTGCGCCCGGCGGCGTAAAGACCGCGTACGCCGGTCACCGCGCCGGTGTCCTCGTCGACCACCAGGCCGCCCAGCGTCAGCATCGGGCAGGGGTAGCCGAGGTTGGGTTTCACCGACACGTCGATCAGCGAGTACGGCGGCGTGTCCAGCGGCCGCGCGAAGTCCGCCGGTTTGCCCGCCGGGTCCGGACCGCGCTGGTACTCGGTGTACGTCGCCGCGAGCCCGGCCGGGTCGATTCCGGCCCGTGCGGCCACTTCTTCGAGAGTCCCCGCGGTCACCCGACCCTTGCCCAGCAGGTAGCGCAGCTGAAGCGTCGCGAACCATTGGCCTTGTTTTCGCCCGTCCCGCCGGGCTTCGGCGACGATCGGCTCGTCGACCAGCAGCCAGCCGCGTCCGCCGTGCTCGGCGATCATGCGCTCGCCGATCGCCGCGCCGTACCGGGATTCGTCGATGATCCGCCGTCCGTCCGCGCCGACCAGCAGCCCGCCGAGAAACGCCGACGGCGGCGTCAGAAACCGCCACGCCGACACCCGGTCCAGCTCCGCCGTGCGCCCGCCGACCTCGACCCCCATCTGGATACCGGAACCGTCGTCGGCGGAGGTCCCGAGATCCAGCCCGCCGCGATACGCGGGCGCGTGCTCGCGCACCATCGCCCGGTTCACGATGAACCCGCCAGCCGCCAGCACCACGCCCCGCCGCGCACTAATCCGCAGCTCACGCGCGTGCTTGCGCTCAATCCGCTCCACCCGCTGATGCAGCGACCGACGCAGCGGAGGCACGTAAATGCCCGGCTTGGCCGCCCAATCCGCGAGCCGCGCATGCCGCGCCCGCACCCACGAAGGCGCGTCCCGCAGACTGCGCGTGAGCACTCCGGTGACCGTGCCGGAGTCGTCAGTGATCAGGTTCGTCGCCTGCGTCTGCGGCAGCACCTGCACCCCGCGCTCGCGAGCCGCCGCCAGCAACTGCTTCATCAGCAGCTTCCCGGACGTGCCCGGCCCCTTGACCCGGTGTCCGCGCGGTGCGGGTTTCGCCACGTCGCGGAAGCCGCCGGACAGTTCGCTGCCGGAGTAATACAGGTAATGCTTGTTGCTGGGATACGACGTCTTGTAGTCGCACATGCTGCCCTCGAACGGCACGCCTTGCCGCTCCAGCCACGACACCATGTCGACGCTTTCCTCGCAGAACCGCCGCAACGTCCGTTCCGACACGACGTCGCCGGTTTCCATCCGCAGGTACGCGTACATCGCGTCCACGCTGTCGTCGACGCCCGCCGCGCGCTGCTGCGGCGTCCCTCCCCCGGCGTAGACCACGCCGCCGCTCACGCGACTGGCCCCGCCGCCGGAGAACCGGTCGACCAGCAGCACCTCGGCGCCCGCGTCGGCCGCTTCGATGGCCGCGCACACGCCGGCCGCGCCGGCTCCGATGATCACGACGTCCGCCCCGAGCTCGTCCATAGTCCGCCACCCTAGAACTGGAACACGTTCTCGTCTATGGTGACGGAAGTGGCCCCGAGCAGGCCAGCTTTATCCGATAACACGTTGCATGTGAGGTGGCATGTCGGACGAGTACGACGTGGTGGTGGCCGGCAGCGGCGCCGCCGGGATGACCGCCGCGCTCGCCGCCGCCCATCGCGGCCTTTCCGTGGTGGTGCTGGAAAAGGCAGCCTGCTTCGGCGGTTCGACCGCCCGCTCCGGCGGGGGCGTCTGGCTGCCCGGCAACCACGCGCTGCGGGCCGCGGGCATCGAAGAACCGCCCGAACGCGCGAGGCAGTACCTGGAATCGATCGTCGGCGACGTCGTGCCGGAGCGGTTGCGCACGACCTTCCTCGACCACGGTCCTGAGGTGCTGGAGTTCGTCACGCGGAACACGCCGCTGGAGTTCCAGTGGGTTCCCGGGTACAGCGACTACCACCCCGAGGCGCCCGGCGGACGTCCCGGCGGCCGGTCCGTGGAGCCGAAGGCGCTCGACGGCAAGCTGCTCGGCGCGGACCTCGCGCAGCTCGAACCGCCGTACAGCGCGCCGCCGCTCGGCGTGCCGATCACCCAGTCGGACTACCGCTGGCTGAGCCTGATCGCCCGGCATCCGCGCGGGTTCGCCCGGATGCTGTCGCTCGGGATGAAATGGCTGGTCGGGCGGGTCCGCGGACAGCAGCCGCTGTCCATGGGGCAAGCGCTTGCGGCCGGGCTGCGGAAGGGCCTGCGGGACGCTGGCGTCGAAGTTCTGCTGGACACTCCGCTGGTCGATCTGCAGGTGGAAAACGACGTCGTCACCGGCATCGTGGCGCGTCGCGACGGCGAAGAGACGCTGTTCCGCGCGCGTCGCGGAGTGGTGCTGGCCTGCGGCGGCTTCGAGCACAACGAAGAGATGCGCACCAAGTACCAGCGCGCGCCGATCGGCACCGAATGGACCGTCGGCGCGGAGGCGAACACCGGCGACGGCATCAACGCCGGGCTCAAGCTCGGCGCGGCCACCGACCTGATGGACGACGCCTGGTGGGGCCCGTCGTTCCCGCTCACCGGCGGCCCGTGGTTCGCGCTCGCCGAGCGCTCCCGGCCCGGATGCCTGATGGTCGACGCCGGCGGCACGCGGTTCGTCAACGAATCCGCACCGTACGTCGAGGCCGTGCACGCGATGTACGGCGACGGCGACGGCCCCGGCAAGCACGTCCCCGCGTGGCTGGTGTTCGACCAGCGCTACCGCGACCGCTACCTGTTCACCGGCCTCGGCCCGCGGCAGCCGCTGCCCGGGCGCTGGTACAAAGCCGGGATCGTGGCGAAGTCCGCGACGCTGGCCGGGCTCGCCGAGAAGATCGACGTGCCCGCCGATGCCCTGGAGCAGACCGTCACGCGGTTCAACGGCTTCGCGCGCAAGGGCGTGGACGACGACTTCCAACGCGGGCTCAGCGCCTACGACCACTACTACGGCGACCCGCGCAACCGCCCCAACCCGAGCCTCGGCGAACTCGCCAAGGCCCCGTACTACGCGGTCCGCGTGGTGCCCGGCGACCTGGGCACCAAGGGCGGGCTGCGGATTGACGAAAACGCCCGCGTCCTGCGAGAGGACGGCACAGTCGTGCCCGGCCTCTACGCGGCGGGCAACACCGGCGCGCCGGTGATGGGCCGGACCTACGCCGGACCGGGCGCGACCATCGGCCCGGCGATGGTGTTCGGCTACCTTGCGGCACAGGCGCTGGCGAACGAAGATCAGACCGGCACGGGAGGCAGGCAGTGACGCCGAAGACCGATGGATCCGAGATCCGCACGATCGACGCCGGGGCGCCCCCGGCGCGGTACGCCCGCGGCTGGCACTGCCTCGGGCTCGCCGAGCACTTCCGCGACGGCAAGCCGCACGCGGTCCAGGCGTTCGGCACGAAGCTCGTCGTGTTCGCGGACACCGCCGGGAAGCTGAACGTGCTCGACGGGTACTGCCGGCACATGGGCGGCGACCTGACGCAGGGTTCGGTGAAGGGCGACGAGATCGCCTGCCCGTTCCACGACTGGCGCTGGGGCGGCAACGGCAAGTGCAAGTCGATCCCCTACGCCAAGCGAGTTCCGCTGCGGGCGCGCACGCGGGCGTGGCAGGTGCTGGAGGAGAACAAGCAGCTGTTCGTCTGGCACGACCCGGAGGGCAACCCGCCGCCGGAGAACGTCGTGATCCCGCGCGTCGAGGGCGCGTACAGCGACGAGTGGAGCAACTGGACCTGGGACTCGATCCTCATCGAGAACGCCAACTGCCGCGAGATCATCGACAACGTGGTGGACATGGCGCACTTCTTCTACATCCACTACGCCTTCCCGACGTATTTCAAGAACGTGTTCGAGGGCCACATCGCGACCCAGTACCTCAACACCAAGGGCCGCCCGGACATGGGCATGGCGTCCAATTACGGCGGCGAGGAGAACCTGCTCCGCTCGGAGGCGTCGTACTTCGGCCCCTCCTACATGATCAACTGGCTCGCGAACTCCTTCCAGGGCTTCGAAATCGAGAACGTGCTGATCAACTGCCACTACCCGGTTTCGCCGACGTCGTTCGTGCTGCAGTGGGGCATCATGGTCAAGAAGATGCCCGGCATTTCCGACGAGCACGCGGACAAGATCGCCGGGAAGCTCGCGAAGGGCATCGGCGTCGGATTCCTGCAGGACGTGGAGATCTGGAAGAACAAGACCAAGATCGACAACCCGCTGCTGTGCGAGGAGGACGGCCCGGTCTACCAGCTGCGCCGCTGGTACGACCAGTTCTACGTGGACGCTGCGGACGTCACCGAGGACATGACGCGCCGGTTCGAGTTCGAAGTGGACACCACGAAGGCGAACGAGGTGTGGGCCGCCGAGGTGCAGGAGAATCTCGCGCGCCAGCGGGCGGAGGCCGAGGCGGCGGCTCAGTCGGAGGAGGCTGGGGTGTGACGGCCGAAGCCACCGAATTCCTCACCTCCGGGCTGCGGCCGCACGAGTGCCGCAGCTGCGGAACCTGTGTGCTGGTCAAGAAGAACAGCCTGAAGCACACCAGCATCCAGTGGACCACCGACGCCGCGACCAGCTGCCCGGTGTTCGCCGCGCACGCCGCTTCCGGCGGCAATACCGCGTTGCTGGACACCTGCGAGAAACTCGCGGACAGCATCGACACCGCGGTGCGGGACGGCAATTTCGGGCAGGTGCGCAATGAATGACGTCGTCACGCTCACCGTCACCGAGGTGATCGAGGAAACCGCGGACGCCCGGTCCATTGTGTTCACGGTTCCGGACGAGCATCTCGAGCGGTTCGCCTACTCCCCCGGGCAATTCCTCACCCTGCGGATTCCCAGCGACCAAACGGGTTCCGTCGCGCGGTGCTACTCGCTTTCGAGTGCGCCGCACGAGGGCCGGGTCCAGGTCACGGTGAAGCGAACCGTCGACGGCTACGGCTCGAATTGGGTTTGCGACGAGCTTCGGGCGGGCGCGACGATCGAGGTGCTACGGCCGTCCGGCGTGTTCTGTCCGTCCTCTTTGGACTCGGACTTCCTGTTGTTCGCCGCGGGCAGCGGGATCACGCCGGTGATGTCGATTCTCAAGTCCGCGCTGGAAAAGGGCGACGGTCAGGTGGTGCTGGTTTACGCGAACCGCGACGAGCAGTCGGTGATCTTCGCCGCGGAACTGCGTGAACTGGCCGAGTGGTTCGGCGACCGGCTCACTGTGGTGCATTGGCTGGAAAGCCTGCAGGGCCTGCCGACTGTCACCGCGTTGCGGGCGCTCGCCAAGCCTTACGCGGAGCATGAAGCGTTCCTCTGCGGCCCGGCTCCGTTCATGGCCGCCGCACAGGACGCGTTGCGCGAACTCGGCGCGCCACGGGAACGCGTGCACGTGGAGAAGTTCCATTCGCTCACCGGGAATCCCTTCGAGAGCGAGCCGGAACCTGAGGAAGACACCGGCGGCGAGACCACCGCGCTCACCGTCGACCTCGACGGCGAGACCCGGCAGGTCACCTGGCCGCGGCAGCGGAAGCTGCTCGACCACCTGCTCGCCGAGGGGCTCGACGCGCCGTATTCCTGCCGCGAGGGCCAGTGCAGCGCGTGCGCGTGCCGCATCGTCTCCGGCGAGGTCAAAATGCTGAACAACGAGGTGCTGGACGCCGACGACATCGCCGACGGGATCGTGCTGGCCTGCCAGTCGGTACCGTTGACCGACGAGGTGTCCGTCAGCTACGAGTGAGTGGAGAACCCGTGCCCATCGACCCCGCGGTCGCGATCGGAGCCGATCTCGGCGAGGTCAACTTCGCCTGGACGCCGTCCGACGTGCTGCTGTACCACCTGGCCGTCGGCGCGGGCGCGGATCCGGTGGCCGAGCGCGAACTGCGCTACACCTACGAGCGCGACCTGCGCGTGCTGCCGACTTTCGCCACCGTCGCGGCCAATCTGCGCACCTTCGAGCCGCCCGCGCTGAAGTTCCCCGGCGTCGACGTCGACCTGGCGAAAGTGCTGCACGGCAAGCAGGAGGTCGAACTGCACCGGCCGATCCCGGTCGAGGGCAAGGCGGTCGCGCGGACCCGGATCGCCGACGTCTTCGACAAGGGCAAGGCCGCGGTGCTGGTGCAGGAGACCGAGGTCGCCGACGAGTCCGGCGCTCCATTGTGGACAGCCCGGTCCAGCATCTTCGCCCGCGGCGAGGGCGGCTTCGGCGGCGAACGCGGGCCGTCGGACAAGATCGAGTGGCCCGACCGCGAACCGGACGCCGTGCTCGACGTGCCGACCCTGCCGCAGCAGGCGCTTTTGTACCGGCTGTGCGGCGACCGCAACCCGCTCCACGCCGACCCGGCGTTCGCCGAGGCCGCCGGGTTCGACCGGCCGATCCTGCACGGGCTGTGCACGTACGGCGTGGTCGCGAAGGCCGTGGTCGACGCGTTCCTCGACGGCGATCCCGAGCGCGTCTCGGCATTCGGGACGAAGTTCGCCGGCGTCGTGTTCCCCGGCGAAAACCTGCGCGTGCGCGTGTGGCGCGAAACCGGACGTCTGCTGGTCACGACCACCGCGCCGGAACGCGGCGACGCGCCTGTGCTGGCCGACACAGTGCTCACGCCCCGCTGACCATCGGGACCGTTATACGGTTGTCCCATGGCGGACGAGCGAGACGGCACCTTCTTCGTGGTGCGCGGGCCAGTCGAGCCGGGCGACAAGCGCGGCCGCGAGCTGGGCTTCCCCACCGCGAACATCGCGCTGCGCGACCAGCGCGGCGAACTCGGCGACGGGGTGTGGGCCGGCTGGGCGGAGCGCGCGGACGGCACGCGCGTGGCCGCCGCGGTGTCCGTGGGCCGCCGCCCGACCTACTACGGGGCCGACGGCTACCGGCTGGTCGAGGCCTTCCTGCTCGACTTCGAGGGCGACCTGTACGGCGAACGCCTCACCGTCTGGCTCGGCAAGCACCTGCGGGAGCAGCAGGGGTTCGGTTCCGCGCAGGAGCTGATCGACGCGCTGGGCCGGGACGTGGCCGCCGCTCGCGAGTGGGTCGCCGCGCATCCGGCGGACACGCTGCCGACGCTGGCGGAACTGCCGCCGGACGGCGAAGTCCAGCGGCTCGGCTGATTCGCCGGGGCTCGCCCGCCGGGCTGACTCGCCGGGGTTCGCTGGCCGAGCTGATTCACGCTGGCTGATCCCGCCGGGTTTGATTCGCACGGCGGCGAGCAGCACGACACCCATGCCTGCTGACGCCCTGCCAAAGCTGGCCGAGCACCCTCCGCGTGCAAGAATCCCCGCCGGAACGGCGAAGCTCAGCGGCTGGGCTAATTCCGCCGGACTAATCCGCCGGGACTAGTCCACCGAGGCTGATCCCGCCGGGTTTGATTCACACTGGCTGGTTCGCCGGGCTGATTCACGCTGACTGCACCCGATTCGAGCAGCCGCGCCGATTCCCGCCAGGTTGAGTCAGACCGCGGCGAGAAGCATGACTCCCATGCCCGCGCCCATCGCCGCACGGCACAGCGTGCGCGACGCGTGCCCCGGCACCGTCGTGCCGCGCGACCGCATCGCCACCACGCCCGAGCGGACCGCGTCCACCGCGAAGTAGGCCGCCGCGCCGAGCGCGACCACCGGCCACGCCAGCCTGGTGTCCATTGTGGACATCGTCATCCACGGCCCGTGCACCATGCCGCCGTGCGGCATCGCGGTGACCATGTACAGCATCGCCGCCGCCGACAGCGCGTGGTGCACACAGCTGTGTCCCTCGGCGCGCCCTCGCCAGGCGGAGAAAGCGAACCAGCCCGCGGTCAGCACCAGCACGGCCTGCCAGCCCGCGGCCGGGATCGGACCGCCGACCGGGGACAGCATCGCGACCATCGCCACCACCAGCAGCAGCTCGGCGAGGTCGCCGTTGCGCACTCGATGGCCGAGGCTGACGTAGTCGAGCTTCACCAGCCGCAGCACGCACGGCAGCGCCAGCAACGCGAACAGCGCGGTGAACAGCCAGGCCAGCGGCACACTCACCTCGGCACCTCACTCATCCGGACACGCTGCGTCACACGGGCCTTACCACCGTGACACGCGCGAGGCCGGAGGCACCAGCCAGCAATGAGGTGATCCGCGTTGACCCACAAGGACTATGCGCGGGCCGACAAGCCCAGCTCAGGCCGCTATATTCGGCCGATGCGCCCGCTTCGGTACTCCATCAACGTCACGCTGGACGGCTGCTGCGACCACCTCGCCGGCATCGCGCCGGACGAGGAGATGCACCGGCATTCGACCGAAATCATCGCCCGCGCCGACGCTCTCCTCTTCGGCCGCGTGATCTACGAAATGATGGAGGCGGCGTGGCGGCCGTCCGGGCAGTCCGCCGAACGGCCGGACTGGATGGAGCCGTTCGGCCGGACGATCGACGCGGCCAAGAAGTACGTCGTGTCCAGCAAGCTCGAGCGCGTCGACTGGAACGCCGAACTCGTGCGCGGCGATCTGCGGGAAGCGGTGCTGCGGCTCAAAGACCAGCCCGGCAAGGGGTTGTACACCGGCGGCCGGCACCTGCCGCTCGCGTTGGCCGCGATGGGGCTGATCGACGAGTACGAGTTCATCGTGCACCCCCGGATCGCGGGACGCGGGCCGACCTTGTTCGCCGGGCTGCCGGAGCACCTCGACCTGAAGCTCGTGGACCGGAAGGAGTTCTCCTCCGGAGCGGTGGCGATGCGCTATGAACCGAAGCCTCCTCAGCGAGCCTGAGTCAAGACCAGCCCACTCGTCGGGACGCCGGTTCCGGCCGTGACCACCGCGGTACCGGCGTTGGCGACCTGATTCGCCGCTGTGCCGCGCAGCTGCCGGACCGCCTCGGCGATGCCGTTCATGCCGTGGATGTAGGCCTCGCCAAGCTGGCCGCCGTGCGGGTTGAGCGGCAGCTTCCCCTCGATGGTCAGCGTGTCGCCCGCGATGAAGTCCTTCGCCTCGCCGCGGCCGCAGAACCCCAGTTCCTCCAGCTGCATCAGCACATACGGGGTGAAGTGGTCGTACAGCACCGCGACGTCCACATCGGACGGTCCGATCCCGGACTGGCCCCACAGCTGCCGTCCGACCACGCCCATTTCCGGCAGCGCGGCGAGATCGTCGCGGTAGTAGCTGGTCATCACGTACTGGTCCGGCCCGCTCCCCTGCGCCGCCGCGGCCACCGTCACCGGTGCCTGCCGCAGGTCGCGCGCGCGTTCGAGGCTGGTGATCACCAGCGCGACGCCGCCGTCGCTTTCCTGGCAGCAATCGAGCAGGTGCAACGGTTCCGCGACCCAACGCGAAGCTTGATGCTCCTCCAGCGTGATCGGGCGGCCGTGGAACCAGGCGTTCGGATTGGTCGCCGCGTGCGCCCGGTCGATGACCGCGATCTTGCCGAAATCCTCGCTGGTGGCCCCGTATTCGTGCAGATACCGCTGCGCGACCATGGCCACCGTCGCGGCCGGGGTCGCGATGCCCATCGGGTAGTGGAACGCATTGTCCACACCGGACGTATTCACCTGCTGGGCCGCAGCCGCCGACACACGACCGAACCGCATTCCGGAGCGCTCGTTGAACGCCCGGTACGCGACCACGACGTCGGCGATCCCGCTGGAGACTGCCATAGCCGCCTGCTGCACGGTCGCCGCCGCCGCGCCGCCGCCGTAATGGACGCGGCTGAAGAACGTCAGCTCCGGGATGCCCAGTTCGCGGGCGAGCGCGATTTCCGCGTTGCCGTCCATGGTGAACGACACCATTCCGTCCACATCGGACGGTTTCAGTCCGGCGTCGGCCAGTGCGTGGCTCACGCATTCGGCCGCCAGCCGCAGTTCGCTGCGTCCGGAATCCTTGGAGAACTCCGTCGCGCCGATCCCGGCGATGGCGGTGGTTCCGGTGAACGTCATGCGCCCTCCTCCGGCAGCGTCAGCGAAACCGTGCCGGTCACGTGCGCGCCTAAACTGTCCACAGCGGACACTTCGAGCTCGACGTCGTTGCCCTCGCGGGCGGTGACCCGGCCGGAAAAGGCGAGCGTGTCCCCGGCGTAGCACGGCACGCCGAGCCGGATCTTGATCGAGCGGATGAGCGCCCGCGGACCGGCCCATTCGCTCACGTACCGCTGCACCAGGCCGGTGTCGGTAAGGATGTTGAGGAAGATGTCCTTCGACCCGCGCGCGACCGCGGCGTCCCGGTCGTGGTGCACGTCCTGGAAGTCCCGGGTCGCCAATGCCGTGCTGATCACGAACGTCGGCGTCGCCTCGAGCACCATCGGCGGCAGTTCGGCCCCGACTGCGGCAGTCATCGCGCCACCTTCCACGCGGGCAGGGTCAGGTCGTCGTCGACGCGCACGAACGCGGCGGTCACCGGAAGTCCGATGTGGACCTCGTCCGGTTCGGCGTCCAGCAGTTCGGCCATCACCCGCACGCCTTCCTCCAGTTCCACGAGCGCGACCACGAACGGCAGCCGCTTGCCCGGAACCGCCGGATGGTGGTGCACGACGAAGCTGTAGACCGTTCCGCGCCCGCTGGCGACGACGTAGTCCGGCGTCGTGTCGAGCGATCCGTCCGGCGGCATCGGGCCGGGCGGATGCCGCAGCACCTCGCCCCAGCGCTGGATGCGCAGTTCGCCCTCGCGCAGACCGTCCCAGAAGAACTGGGTGTCGTGGCTGATCACCGGCCGCAGCACCGGCGACGGCGGCGGCTCCGGTTCGCGCGGGCGGAACTTCAGCACGCGGAACACCATGTCCGCCACCAGTTCCCCGTCGACGTACCAATTCGTCCGGGTGGTCACGAACCAGCCCTCGCCGAGCCCGGTGCGCTTCGGGCCGGTGACGTCCTCCAGCACGTTCGTGGTCGAAACGTGTTCGCCGGGCCGGAGATACCGGTGATAGGTCTGCTCGGAGTTGGTGGCCACAATGGACGTGTACCCGGCGTCGTCGAGCACCTGCAGGATCGCGCCGAGCGGGTCGTCGTCGCCGCGCACGCCGTGCAGCCCCGGCATCGTCCACACCTGCGCCATCGCCGGCGGCGCGACGAGTCCCTTGTGGACGCTGGTCTCGGCGAACTCCTCGTCGGTGTAGACCGGATTGGCGTCGCCGATCGCCTCGACCCAGTTGTTCACCATCGCCTGGTTCACCGGATCGCGCGCGTACCTCAGTGCGCTTTCGCCCTGTGCGGCGATTTTCGCGGCGGCTTCCTCGATCGTCATCGCGGCACCCTCGGCAGTTTCAGTCCGGCGGAGGCGATCAATTCGCGCTGGATCTCGCTGACGCCTCCGCCGAACGTCAGCACCAGGTTCCGTTTCGCCAGCACGTCGAGCCATTCGGCGAGTTCGGCGGTGTCCGGGTCGGCGAGGTCGCCGTGCCGCCCGACCAGCTCCTCCAGCAGCCGCCCGATCCGCTGGATTCGCTCGGAGGCGAACACTTTCGTCGCCGAGGCGTCGGCGATCTCGACCGACCCGTGCGCCGCGGCCGCCGCGACCTGCCAGTTCAGCAGTTCGTTGACCCGCGCGACCGCGAACGTCTCGGCCAGCACCGCGCGCACGTCCGGAAGGTCGAGCAGCGCCGCGCCGTCCGGGGTCCGGCGCGCCGCCGCCCACGCCCACACGCGGTCGTGCAGGCCGCCGATGCGCCCGGCCGGACCGAGCATCACGCGCTCGTGGTTGAGCTGCGTGGTGATCAGCCGCCAGCCGCGGTTTTCCTCGCCCACCAGCATGTTCGCCGGCACGCGGACGTTCTCGTAGAACGTCGCGTTGACGTGGTGCGCGCCGTCGCAGGTGATGATCGGCGTCCACGAATAGCCGGGGTCGCGGGTGTCGACGATGAGGATCGAGATGCCCTTGTGCTTCGGCGCGTCCGGGTCGGTGCGCACGGCGAGCCACACGTAGTCCGCGTCGTGGCCGCCGGTGGTGAAGGTTTTCTGGCCGTTGATCACGTAATCGTCGCCGTCGCGCACCGCACGCGTGCGCAGCGAGGCGAGGTCCGTCCCGGCTTCCGGCTCGGTGTAGCCGATGGCGAAGTGCACTTCTCCAGCCAGGATCTTCGGCAGGAACATCGCTTTCTGTTCCTCAGTACCGAAGGCCTGCAAGGTCGGCCCGACCGTCTGCAGGGTCACCGATGGCAGCTGGACATCCGCGCGAGCGGCTTCGTCCACGAAGATGTGCTGCTCGATCTCGCCGAAACCGCCGCCGCCGTACTCCTTGGGCCAGCCCACGCCGAGCTTCCCGTCGCGGCCCATCCGGCGCACGACGTCGCGGTACACCTGGCCGTGCCGCTCGCGCAGCAACGCCCGGCGCTCGTCGGCGGTCAGCAGGCCCGCGAAGTACTCGCGCAGCTGCGCCCGCAGTTCTTGTTGCGCGGCCGTCAGTTCGATGTGCATGTTCATCCCGCCACTCGTTCGCCCAGCCGGCCGAGCCGGTGCGCCGCTCCCCCGACCGCGCGGCCGAGGTCCTTCACCGCCGAGGAATACCGATGTAGCGGATAGGTGCGGTCGACGCCGACGCCGCCGTGCAAGTGATGACAGATCGCCAGCGCGGACGGCGCTTCCTCGGTCAGCCAGTACGCCGCGATGTCCAGCTCGGTGTCCGCGTCCAATCCGGACGCCAGCCGCCAGACCGCCGACAGCGCGGCCAGATGCACGGTGCGGGAAGCGACGTAGACGTCCGCGATTTGCTGGGCCACCGCCTGGAAAGTCGCAAGCGGACGGCCGAACTGCGTGCGCTCGCCGACATGTTTGGCGGTCAGCGCCAACGCTCCGGCGAGCAATCCGTCGCCTAGCGCGAGCGCGCCTGCCAACGCGTAGCGGTGCAGCGTTTGCAACGCATGGCCCGCCGTGCGGTCACGCAGGAAATCGGCTTCGCTCACCTTCGCGCCATCGAATCGCACCGTGTATTCGGGCGTCCCGGCCGCGTTGTACGCGGGCAGCACTTCGACACCGTCAGCTCGCGGATCCACGAGCGCGACGCCGGTACCTCCCGGCAGCGCGATCGGCGTGAGGATCCGTGTCGCCTCAGCGGCGTACGGCACGTGTGTCTTGACGCCGGTCACTTCCCATGCGCCGTCCGCCGCCGCACCGCTGGTCCCGGGGATGGAGGTCAGCGGTGCGGACGGCTCGTGCAAGGCGGCAGTGAGAATGCTCTCCCCCGCCGCTGCGGGCGGCAGGAACTCCGCACGCTGCTCCGGGGTGCCGAGCGCCTCGATCGGCAGGATGCCGAGCGCCAGCACCGCGTACGCGGGCACGGCCGCCGCGGCCCGGCCCACCTCGGTGAGCACCGGGGCGACGTGGTCGACGCCGAGCCCGTCTCCGCCGAGGTCGGCGGGCAAGGGCAGCGCGAGCAGTCCCGCGTCGGCCAGCGCTCGCCACTGGTCGGCGGGCTCGTCGGCCTTCCCGAGCACTTGCGCGGCGAGCGAGCTGATCTCGCCCTGCGTATCGTCGGGGGTGAAGTCCACTCCGGTCTCCCTCCACCTAGGTGGAACACGTTCTATTTTTAGCCGGTATGGGCTGGCTCGGCAACCCCCAGGACCGGGGTCCGGGCAGCAGATCGACCGCGGAGCGGAGAGGGGCGGCACGCCGACGTGGGTGCGGAACAAGTTCTCAAATCAGCGCTGGGCGACGTCGGCTGGCAGGCAACGAGGAAGCTCGCGACCATCCCGCCCACCGCGGGCGTGCCCGACCCGAAGCCGCTGTCCCTGCCCGGCCGCGGCCAGACCGTCGTGGTGGACGTCGGCCCGCGGCACGCGCCCGCGGTGATCCTGCTGCACTCGGTGGCGTGCACCGGCCTGCTCACCTGGTACCCCGCGCTGGAGCGGCTGTCCAAGAACCACCGGGTCGTCGTGTTCGACCAGCGCTGGCACGGCCAGGGCATCCGCACCCACGAGTTCAGCCTCGACGACTGCGCGGACGACGTGGCGGCGGTCGCGGACGCGCTGGGGATCGACGAGTTCCTGGTCGCGGGCTACTCGATGGGCGGCATGGTCGGCCAGCTGACCGCCCACCGCTACCCGGACCGCGTCACCGGCCTGGTGCTGTGCTCGACGGCGAGCAACTTCCGCCGGGGCATCCGGCAACGCGTGGCACTGGACCTGTTCGGCCGCACCCTGCACCTGCTGCGCGACCAGGCCCGCATCGGCCTGGTCCCGGGCGAACCCCGCCGCGAACGCCTCGCCCGGCTGGAGGACCACCGATGGGCGCTGGAGGAATTCCGCTCGACGAGCCCGTGGGCGATCGCGGTGGCTTTGGACGAGATCGGGCGCTTCGATTCGACCCCGTGGCTGCACACGCTCGACCTGCCCGCGGCGGTTGTGGTGACTTCGCGGGACGGGTTCATCGCGCCCGCACATCAGCGGAGTCTGGCGCGGCGGATCCCGGGGGCGGCGACTTATGAGATTCCGGCTGGGCATACCGCGTGCGTGTTCGCGGCGGATCAGTTCGTGGCGGCGTTGATGGCGGCTTGCACTTCGGTGCAGGCCGCTGTCTCGGGGCAGGAGCGGATCGCGGACTCGGCTTAGGGTTGCGTCTCGTGCGCGGCGATCCCGGTGAGAACCGCGATTGCCACGCACGACCGCCTCAGTACGTCGAGACGAGATCCGCCGGCCGAAGCTCCAGCCGGTACGGCGCCTCCAGCCGCACCACGTCGTCGCCCGTCGCCTCGCCGTCGAGCACGTACTCGCCGTCCGCCAGCCGGTAGCAGCTCAGCGTCGGCTCGTTCGGCTCGATCACCCAGTAGTAGGGGCAGCCCGCGAGCGCGAGCCGGGCGGGCTTCAGGAACCGGTCGATGTGCCTGCTCGACGGCGACACCACCTCGACCGCCAGCACCGGGACGCCGACCAGCGCGCGTTCGGTGAACGTCTCGCGCCGCCCGACCACGACGTCCGGGATCATCACGGTGAACTCGTCGAGCACCACGTCCACCGGCGCGGGGAGGACCTCGCAGTCGGCAGGGCACACCGGGGTGAGCGCGGCGAGAAGGCGCGCGACCACCCGCTGGTGCAGCGGACGCGGGGACGGGCTCACCAGAAGCGTCCCGTCCACCAGTTCGTACCGGCGGCGTTCATCCGAGATCGTCTCCAGGTCCCGACGCGTGAGACGGTCGCCGTGCGCGAACATCGGGACTGTCATCATGCTGCCCCCGCAGGCGGGCCGACCGGAAACGACTCAGCCAGGGTAGTCGGGCACGCGCGGCAGCGCGAACCGTCCCTCGGCGGGCCGCCGACCCGGCTAGCCCATTCGCCGCGGGGCTCGTCCGCCGAATCGCTCACCGTGGGTCACCGAAACGCGGGGATACCGCCCCGGACAGCGCAGCCGTGCCCAGCGAACAGGTTCTTTCGCGGAATCCGGATGATTTATCGAAACCGCAATTCCGTGTCCAGTAAACGGCCATCACGGGATTACCCACCCGTTGCCTGGCCTCGAAAAACCCGCTGTGGCGCATCCCGAAAGGAAACCCTATCATCAGCCGTGCCCGCGTCCCGTGAATGGGTGATTCAGCGGAATTTCACCATTTCGCACGCCATTCGCGCTCCGTGATTAACCAGCTGGACCGCTGCGCCGCCTAGGCTGAACGGACGTCCTCGAATTACGTCCTCCGGTGGTGGTCATGCCTGCCCCCAGCCGCCCGGCGTCCCTCTTCCGCCTCGACGGTTCCGCGGCGGAAACCGACCTGCTGACCCCGTTGTCCCCCGAGCAGATCAGCGCCGACCGCCCGGTCGACCTGCCCGGCGCCCGCGCGCGACTGGTCGCGGGCGCGTTCCGCACCGAGGCCCCGCAATGGCTGCAGCACGCCGAAGCCCTCGGCGGCGGCCCGCTCGACCTGCCCTCGACGCTGCCGTTCGCCGTGCTCCTCGTGCCGCGCCCGCCGTGGACCTACGCGGTCACCTGGGGCGCGGGACATCTCGTGCTCAACGACGAACACGTCGAGCAGGGTTTCGGGCTGCGCTTCGGAATCCGCCGTCTCGACCCGTTCGACCTCGGGCTCGTCGCGAGCGCCGCGCTGGACGTTTCCGCGCGGGCCACGCAAATCTCGATCCCGGGCGGCGGCGAACTGTCCGCGTTCCGGCTCGAACCCTACGGCGATCTCGTCCACCGGCTCGCCGGTTCAGCGGACCTGACCGACCTCACCTACGGCCGGGTGACCGGCAAGCGCTACCGCATCCGCGTCGGCACCTCGCTGTGGGCACCGCTCGCCAAGGATCCCGAAGCGTTCCTGGCCGATCTCGACGCCGTCGGCGCCGTCGTCGCCCAACCGGACGCGGATTCCGCACTGCGCTTCATCGCCCAGACCCGCCCGATGGACCGGCACCACCCGCTCGTCCCCGAGCTGGAACGGCAACTCGCCGAAGCGCTCGGCGGCAGCGACGCACTCGGCCTGGCGTGGCCGTCGAGCGCCGCGAACGACGCGGAGAACGCCGGTTCGTTCCGCATCGCCGCTCTCGGCCCCGGCGGCCCGATCCACGTGCCCGGCCGCCTGGAACTGGACCACCTGACCACGCGCCTCGCGGCGATTCCCGTTGAGCGGCGGCTGAAAGCCCTGCGCGCGGGCCGCATCACGACCTGCGCCGACGAGGCGGGCGCGGAACCCACCGGAGCGCCGCTGCCCGCCGCTCGCTGGCTGGTGTTCGAGACGACTGTCGAGCACACGCGGTACGTCTTCCATCAGGCGCGCTGGTACCGGATCGGCGAGACTTACGTGGCGCAGATGCGGGATCAGGTACGCGATCTGCTGGCACGCAAGCACATCTGGCCGGACATCACGTGGAAGCCGAGCGGTCAGCCTGATGACGAACACCGGTATTGCCAGCGGGTCGCCGCGCTTGCGCCGGGGTATCTGTGCCTGGACAAGGATTTCGCGAGCACACCCCTGCATCCGCGATTCGAGCTGTGCGACTTGCTGGGACCTGAGGACGAGCTGATCCACGTCAAATGGCTAGGCCGCGCGACGGCGGCCAGCCATCTCTACACGCAGGCACTGGTGTCCGCGGAGGCTCTGCATGACGAGCCGGACGCGTTGGCGCAACTGGCCGACAAGGTGTCCACATTGGACCCTGGCCGGGCGCTGGGCGGCGCGCCGGACACTGTCGTGCTCGCTGCCGCGGGCCGAGCATGGGAGGTGGACCAGCTGTTCACTCTCTCGCAGGTCGCGTTGCTGCGGCTGGACCGAGCGGTCCGGAGCCTGCGCGCGACGTTGAAGTTCGCCGACATCCCTTACACGGCGAAGAAGAAGCGACGCTAAGCCGGAGCGGCCTTGCTCAACTCGTCCAGTGCCTCCGGCAACGCGTCCGCCAGCGGCCACAAATCCTTCACCAATTCCTTGGCCCCCAGCAACCCCACACCCACCTTGCCGTCATTGGACAACACCGTGATGTTGAGCCCCGCCCCGTGAAAAACCGGCCCCAGCGGATACAACCCGGTGATCCGCGCCCCCAGCAAATACAGCGGCGTCGGCGGACCGGGAACGTTCGAAATGATCAGGTTGTGCACCACCGGATGCCGTTCGGCCAGGCGCAGCGCCGAATACGCGCGCACGCCCAGCCCGAACACCGTCGCCGGGGAGAATTGAGCCCAGTCGGCGAGCATGTCCGCGTCGATGTCGTAATGGTGGTCCTTCGCCCGCCGGTTCGCCTCGGCCAGGAAGAACACGCGCGCCGCCGGGTCGGGCACATGCGTTGGCAGCGAAGCGAAAAAGGCGGACACGCGATTGCTGCCGTGCTCGCGTTCCGTGCGTTCGTGCACCGACACCGGAACGGTCGCCACCAGCGGATCGCCCGGCAGCTCGCCGCGGCCGAGCAGGAATTGCCGCAGTGCGCCGGAAACCAGCGCGAGCACCACGTCGTTCACGGTGACGCCGAAAGCGTCCTTCACCTGCTTCACCGCATCAAGGTCCAGCTGCGCGAACGCGACCGAACGGTGTCCGGTGATGGTCCCGTTCAGCGAGGTCCGCGGCGCGGTGAACGGCACCGGCATTCCCTTGCCGCGCACAGTTTTCATCGCCCACTTCGGCACCAGCCCCAGCAGCTCCGGCAGCAAGCGGGCGATCTCGAACGGCCGGTGCAGCAGCGAATCGGCGCTCTCGCGCAGCAGCCGCAACCGGGTGGGCAGGCCGTCGTTGTGCCGCTCGCCGGCGGGCAGCTCGGGCAGCGGCGCGTCGGGTTCGAGCCCGGCGAGGTAGCCGATCAAGCTCGCCCCGCCCACGCCGTCGACGCTCGCGTGGTGCATTTTCAGCAGCACCGCCAGGCGTCCGTCCGACAGGCCCTCGATGACGTAGCACTGCCACAGCGGATGCGCGCGGTCGAGCCGCTGCCCGGCGATGTGCGCGCACATCTCGGCGAGCTCGCGGTCGTCGCCCGGCGCGGGCAGGCCGATCCGGTGCACGTGGTTGTCGAGGTCGAAATCCTCGTCCTCGACCCACACCGGGTGGTTCAGGTTCCAGAGTGGATTGTGGAGTTTGCGGCGGAACGCCGGGATCACCGCGACGCGTTCGGCGAGGCGGCGCTTGAACTCGGGGAACGCGTAGCCGCCGGGCATGGTCGAACCGTCCAGCGTCAGCAGGCCGCAGATGTGCAGGACCTGCGAGGGCGTCTCCAGGTAGAGGAAGCTCGCGTCCAGCCCGCTCAGTCGCTGCATGCCTGCCAGCGTAAGGCAGAACCCTGGCCGGGGCGCTCGGCGGAGGTAGCATCGGGCAGGTGAAACCGGACTTCGTGACCCGCCGGGCGGCGCAGCTCGGCCTCTCCGCCCTCGCGCTGCGGCCGCCGAAACCGCGGCCGACCTCGATCCCGGTGTTCTTCGCCGGCTGGCTCACCGGCGAACTCGCGCCGCACCTGCTCGCCCTCACCGCGGCCGACACCGTGCAGCACGTCGCGCGCCACGGGTTGCGCCGCCGCAGCGACCGCGCCGGGCTGGCGTTGGCGGCGCTGTCCGCGGCCGGTTTCGCTTCGCTGATCGCCACCTCGCAGAAGGCGCGCATCGAGGTCGAGTCCGCGCTCGTCGAAGCGCTCGGCGAGGACTACGCCGCGCAGCTCGCGAACCCGTCGGACTTCTCGACGCCGTGGGGACGGCTGCTGATGCCGTTCCGGATCCACGAACCGGACGTCGTGCGCGACCGGAATGTCGCTTACGCCCCTGGCGGCAAACGCTTCCTGCTGGACGTCTACCGTCCGCGCGAAACCGTCCGCGACGCGCCGGTGCTGCTGCAGATCCACGGCGGCGCGTGGACGATCGGCAACAAGGAACAGCAGGGCCTCCCGCTGATGCGCCACCTCGCCCGCCGAGGCTGGGTCTGCGTGGCGATCAACTACCCGCTCTCCCCCGCGTCGCGCTGGCCCGCGCACATCGTCGCCGCCAAGCAAGCGCTCGCCTGGATCCGCGAGCACATCGCGGAGTACGGCGGCGATCCTCGGTTCGTCGCGGTCACCGGCGGTTCGGCGGGCGGGCACCTGGCCGCGCTGCTCGCGCTGACCCAGAACGACCCGGCGCTGCAGCCCGGTTTCGAGGAGGCGGACACGAGCGTGCAGGCCTGCGTGCCGCACTACGGCGTGTACGACATCGCGGCGTCGACCGGCGAGGAGGAAAGCCGGTACCGGCTGGAAAGCCTGATGGCGCGGCGGGTGTTCGCGCCGGAGCACCGGCTGGACGACTACCTCGCGGCGTCCCCGCTGGACCGGGTCGCCGAGGACGCGCCGCCGTTCTTCGTGATCCACGGCAAGCACGATTCGCTCGTGCCGGTCGCGGAGGCTCGGGAGTTCGTCGCCCGGCTGCGCGCCAAATCCGCCCATCCGGTGGCGTACGCGGAACTCGCCGGCGCGCAGCACGCGTTCGACGTGTTCCCGTCAATCCGCAGCACGCACGTGGTGCGCGGCGTCGAACACTTCCTCGACTGGGCTCGCGCTCAGGCGTTGACGCCGGTCAGCGAAAAGAACTCCTGACGCGACCGGGCGTCCTCGCGGAGCGTGCCCATCAGGGTGGACGTGACCGTGGACGAGCCGGTCGCCTGCACGCCGCGCAGGGTCATGCAGGTGTGCTCGGCCTCGATCACCACGCCGACGCCCTTCGGCGACAGCTGGTCGCCGAGCCAGCCCGCGATCTGCTTCGTCAGCCGCTCCTGCACCTGCGGACGGCACGCGAAGTACTCGACGATCCGCGCGAGCTTCGACAGCCCGAGGATCCGCTCGCCCGGCAGGTACCCGACGTGCGCGACGCCGATGAACGGCAGCAGGTGGTGTTCGCAGACCGACCGGACCGGGATGTCGCGGGCCAGCACCAGCTCGTCGTAGCCCTCGTCGTTGGGGAACGTGGTGAGGTCGAACTCGCGGGGCGTGAACAGCTCGGCGTACGCGCGCGCCATCCGGCCCGGGGTGCCGCGCAGGCTCTCCGAGTCGAGGCTGACGCCGAGCGCGCGCAGGAAGTCCCCCGCCGCGGTTTCGGCAGCGGCCAGGTCAAGGCCGGGATCGGGCTCGTGGACGACGCGGAGGGCGGTTCCGGACGACTGCATGGGCGATCCTCGGGCGGTCGGGGCTGGCAGGACGTGGTTTCGCCGATAAATCTTGGTCTTATCACCTCGCGGAGTCAATGTGACCAGGTGAACAAGCCGGGTAGCGGGTTCGGAGAACCTCGCTGGGCGTTATCGTGGGTGTGTGACGAGTGACCTGGCGACCATCCGCGCGGTAGCGGCGCTGGACGAGGACCTGCGCCGGGGGATGTACGCGTTCATCCGCGACGCCTGCCGCCCGGTGACGCGCGAGGAGGCGGCCTCGGCGGTCGGCATCTCGCGCAAGCTGGCGGCGTTCCACCTGGACAAACTCGTGACGGCCGGCCTCCTGCGCGCCCGCTACGAGACCGTCGGCGGCGTCCGCAAGGTGGGCCGCGCCCCGAAGGTCTACGAGCCCGCCGCGACCGACTTCGCGATCACCATCCCGCCCCGGCACCCGGACGTCCTGGCCGCGATCCTGGTGGACGCGGTCGCCTCAGCGGCCCCCGGGGAACCGGCCCGGGACGCCGCCCTGCGCGAGGCCGGAGCGCACGGCTCCGCGGCCGGTGCCGCCGAACGCGAACGCTCCCGCCCGGGCCGCCTTGGCACGGAACGCGGGCTGACGCTGACGAGCACGGTCCTGGCCCGGCACGGTTTCGAGCCGAACCGCGAGACGCCGGTGTGCCTGCGGATGCGCAACTGCCCGTTCCAGCCGCTGGCCGCTCGCGCGCCGGACCTGGTGTGCGGGATGACGGACCGGTTCCTGACCGGGGTCGTGGAGGGACTGGAGGTGCCCGGGGTGTCGACGGCCCGGGTCGCGCCTCGGGACGGCGGGTGCTGTGTGGAGCTTCGGGGGACTGAGTCAGCCGGTAGCTGACCGGGTTTGGTTCAGCCGGCGGGCGAGGTAGGCGGGGATGTCTTCGAACTTGACGTGATCGTCGAAGACGCCGGTGCTGTCTTCGAAGACGGCCGCCGAGAGGTCGGGGACGACCAGCGCTTCGAATTCGGTGCCGTCGATGTCGAAGGCGAGGAACCAGTTCCACGGGGTGGTCGGCGCTGGTGCGGACTCCGGGTGCAGCTCCACGACGACGTTTCGCGCCGGGAAGCGGGCTTCCAGCTCGGCGTTCCAGGCTTGGCAGCGGTCGAGCATGAGCGGGCGTTGCCGCGCCCAGCTGCCGGGGTCGGGTCGCACTGTCTTTCTTGCCACGTTCGCGAAGCTAGCCGAACGAAACCGCGCGCAGCACCCGCTCCACGTGGGCGGCGGGCCAGTCCTCCGTGAACGGCCGGGTGCGCAGCAGCCAG
Source organism: Amycolatopsis halotolerans (assembly GCF_042647905.1). NCBI lineage: Bacteria > Bacillati > Actinomycetota > Actinomycetes > Pseudonocardiales > Pseudonocardiaceae > Amycolatopsis > Amycolatopsis halotolerans. The sequence goes on along the minus strand of NZ_JBHRWI010000080.1, from coordinate 34,816 downwards.
CGGTGGAAAACCGGGCCCAGCAACAGTTCCGCGCCGTCCGCCGGGCAGTCGACCCCAGCCCGGGCCAGGCGGTCGCCGATCGCGCGCAGTTGCGGGCCCAGCAGGCGGTCCAGGACTTCGGAGCCGATCGCCGGGTCGGTCTGCAGTTCGGCGGTCACCGCGCGGAGCAGGCGGTCGGTCGCGGGATCGGTCAACTCGGCGATCATGCCGTGGACCAAGGTTTCCAAGTCTGCCCGCAGGTCGCCGGTGTCCGGGATGGCGACTTCGCCGGAGGCGTCGAGGCTTTGTTCCAGCAGCGCATCCAGCAGAACCGCGGCGGGCGAAGACCACGTGCGGTACAGCGTTTGCTTCCCGGCGCCCGCCCGGGCCGCGATGCCCTCCATGGTCAGGCCGCCGAAACCGGCCTCGGCGGCGAGGGAGAGCACCGCGGCGTGCACGCGGGCTCGAGTGCTGGCGCGGGCCACGTCAGATCTCCGCGTCGGAGAAACGCTTGTCCTGACGGTAATCCGTCAGCCGTCTCGACAGTGCGGTCGCGACCATCGCGGGGGCATCGGCTCCGGCGAGGACTCGCAGTCGTTGGTCAGACGGGTCGTTGATGTGCTGCAGGATTTCAGCGGCGATGTCCGCGGGCGGGGTGCCGCCGCCGGTGCCGGTGGTGGCCCACGGAACGGTAGTCGTGCCGAACATTCGCTCGCGCAGCCCGTCGTACGCCGGGTTCGGGGTGGCGAACCGCATGCTGCCGGTCGCCCATTCGGTGTCCATCCCGCCCGGCTCGACGATGCTCACCCGCACGCCGAACTCCGCGACCTCTTGCGCGATCGCCTCGCTCATTCCCTCCAGCCCCCATTTGCTCGCGCTGTAAAGCCCGAATCCCGGCACGGAACCGGCACCTCCGACCGAGGAGATCTGCACGACGTGACCCGACCGCTGTTCACGCAGCACCGGCAGCGCGGCTTGGGTCAGCCACAGCGCGCCCAGCACGTTCGTCTCCAGGATGTCTCGCGCTTCGTCCTCGCTTACCTCCTCGGCCATGCCGACCAGCCCGTACCCGGCGTTGTTCACCACCACGTCCAACCGGCCGGACTCGGCCACTGCCCGTTCCACGGTTTCCCGCGCCGCGGCCCGGTTACGCACGTCGAGCACGTGCTCGACGACATTCCGGTGCTCCGGCGCACTCCCCGGCGTCCGAACCGTCGCCAGCACCCGGTCGCCCGTTTCCGCGGCGGCAATCGCCAGCGCCCGGCCCAGGCCGCGGCTTGTTCCGGTGATCACCCAGGTTCTCGTCATGCCGCAGACGGTAGCACGAAACGAGACGGACCGTCTCGTTTCGCTGAGCGCACGTGCTTCAGCCCTCCGCCGGGTAGGCGAGATCGACCGGCTGCTCGGCCGGAGGCCCGTCCGGCCACCATTGGCCCGCGACTCGCACGAAGCGGTACCACCGGCTGTCGCGCCCGTACCGGAGCTGCACCGGCCCGACCGTCACCCGGTTACGCCACACCTTCACCTCCCCCGGCAATTCCGCCAGTTCCGCCCGCGCTACCGCCAACGGGCCGGGGCCTGGACTCCACACGTCCCGCAGCGCCGCCAGCCCGCTCCGGCCCGCTTCCCGCCACGCCTGTGCGGACACGATCAGCTCCGACGGCGCGACCTCGGCGGCAGCGGCCAGCCCGAACACGTCCGCCCCCGGCCGGGCGGCACGACGGGCCAGGTCTTCGGCGAAAGTCAAGTCCGCCAAGGCATCCCGGGTGTGCAACAGGCCGAACGCGAGCGACGCGGCGTCCGCCGCCAGCGCAGTGAGCGCGGCGGACGTCAGGCCGGTGCGAGCGGGCGGGTCGAGGTCGAGCACGGCGGGCGGGCCGGGTTCGCCGGGGATCGCGGGCAACGGCGGCAGCGGGGCGATCCGCCGCGCGTATGCCTTCTTCGGCGTCAGCCCGACGTCCGGCGCGCGAGCCGGGCGGGCGGCGTTGGGGGTCCGCAATTCGCGCAGCTGAGCCAAAACCTCGTCCCGGCCGCGCCCGCGCAGGGTGAACAGCACGAACGGATCGGCGTCCACCTCGTCGGCGACCAGGTAGTACACCGCCGCCACGTGTTTGCACGGATTCGCGCTGTCCGGACAGGAACAGCGCGGCCGAAGATCGCCGGGGCCGGGCAGCAGGTCGGCACCGGCCTCGCGCGACTGGACGGCCAGCTCCTCCGGCAGTTCCCCGTCGAGCAGGGCGGCGGCGTGCCCGAGCCGGCGACCGGCGACGTCGAGCAGCTTGTCCCATTCCCCCGCGCTGAACTCGCGCATCCGGATGGCGACGCGATACGGGTCCGGCCTGCTTCCCCGCACCCACGCGGTGATCTCGCCCGCGCTGATCGCCAGCTGGTCCACGACGCCCTTGCGCGCGTACGTCCGCCCGCGCGGCAGCCGGTTCGGGTCCAGCTTGGCGCGCTGCTCCAGCGCTTCCACCCACGCCCGGCCCCACCACCGGCGCCCGAACGTCCGCCGCGGCGGCATCAGCCGCTCCCGAGCCGGACGAGATCGGCGAGCTGGTCGTCGGACAGCTCGGTGATCCAGTCCTCCCCCGCGCCGACGACCGCGTCGGCCAGCCCGCGCTTGGTCTCCAGCACCGCGGCGACGCGTTCCTCCAGCGTGCCCTCCGCGATGAGCCGGTGCACCTGCACCGGCCGGTCCTGGCCGATCCGGTACGCGCGGTCGGTGGCCTGGTCCTCCACCGCCGGGTTCCACCAGCGGTCGTAGTGGATCACGTGCGTGGCCTGGGTGAGGTTGAGCCCGACGCCGCCCGCCTTGAGCGACAGCAGGAACACCGGCACCTCGCCGGACTGGAACGCCGCCACCATCTCGTCGCGCTGGTTCGGCCCGACCTCGCCGGACAGCAGCGCGGTCGGCAGGCCGCGCTCGGCGAGGCGCCGCTCCAGCAGCCGGCACAGCCGCACGTACTGGCTGAACACCAGCACGCTCTCGCCCTCGTCGAGGATGACGTCGAGCAGCTCCTCGAACGCGGCGAGCTTGCCCGACCGTCCGCTCAGCGCCCCGGTGCTTTCCTTGAGGTAGTGCGCCGGGTGGTTGCAGATCTGCTTGAGTTCGGTGAGCAGCTTCAGCACCTGGCCGCGCCGCTGCACCCCTTGCGCCTCGCGGATCTGCGCGAGGTTCTCCCGCACCACCGCCTCGTACAGCGTGGTCTGCTCGGCGGTGAGCGGGACGTACCGGTCCGTCTCGGTCTTGCGCGGCAGTTCCGGCGCGATGTCCGGGTCGGTTTTGCGGCGGCGCAACAGAAACGGCCGGACCGTCGCGGCCAGCCGTCCGGTGACCGTCTCGTCCCGGTCCCGTTCGATCGGCCGCGCGACGGTGCGCCGGAACTTCTCCAGCGGGCCGAGCAGCCCCGGCGTGGTCCAGTCGAGCAGCGACCACAGTTCGGTGAGCCGGTTCTCCACCGGCGTGCCGGTGAGCGCCACGCGGGCCGCCGCCGGCACCTGTCGCAGTTCTTTCGCCGTGGCGGACAACGGGTTCTTGACGTGCTGCGCCTCGTCCGCGGCGACCATGCCCCAGTCCACTTCGGACAACAGCTCTCGGTCGCGGCGCAGCACTCCGTACGTGGCGAGCACGACCTCGTCCGGGGCCAGGTCGTCGAGATGCCGGCCGCCGCCGTGGAACCGGCGCACCGGCACGTCCGGCGCGAACTTGCCGAACTCTCGTTCCCAGTTGCCCAGCAGCGACGTCGGGCACAGCACGAGCGTCGGCCCCGCGGCCTGCGCGCGTCGGTGCAGGTGCAGTGCGATGAGCTGGATTGTCTTGCCTAGCCCCATATCGTCGGCGAGACAGGCGCCAAGACCGAGTTCGGTCATGGCGATGAGCCAGCCCAGCCCGGCCCGTTGGTACGGACGCAGCGTCGCGGTGAGTCCCGCCGGTTCCTCGACGGGCGCGGGATCCCTTTCGCGCAGCCGTTCGGCGAGCCCGGACAACGCTGGCTGCGGGGCGAACTCGACTCGTTCTCCGTCCACCTCCAGCTCGCCGGTGAGCGCGGCGGCCAGCGCTTCGGCACCCGTCAGGCGCGAACGCCGGGCCCGCATCCGCGCCAGCAGGGCGGGATCGAGCTTCACCCACTGGCCGCGCAACCGGACCAGCGGACGTTTCGCCTCGGCGAGCGCCGCGACCTCCTCGTCGGTGAGTTCACTGCCGCCGAGACTGAGCCGCCAGCGGAATTCCAGCAGGCCGTTGAGCGGGAACGCCGGACCGGATTCGCTCGCCGGGGCCTGCGTCACGCTCGCCTTCGCCCGGACTTCGCCAGCGAAAAGATCCTTGGGCCACAAGACTTCGATGCCCGCGCCGCCCAGATCTCGAGCACCGGCGCCGAGCAGGTCGACTACGTCGTCGTCAGACAACGGAAGCGTGGTCGGCGCAGGTTCGGACAGGACTCGACCCAGCGGCGGCCAGGCCCGCGCACCCCGCCTGAGCCCCAGCAGAAGCTGCGTTTCCACCTGGTCGCCGAGCCGGTGCAGAACTGCTTCTGGAGCGTCCCAGAGCGTGGCCGCTTCGACCACCAGGCTCGGCTCGAGAGTGGAGCGAACGGCGAGGACCCCGGCGAATTCCTCGTCAGTCGCTTCGATCCGCAACAGCAGTTGTGCCCCGTCCGGACGTCGGGCTTCGAGCTCGGTGAGCCACGCCGCGCCGTCCGGATCCAGCAGCGTGGGCTGCGATTCCGCGAACGCCGCCCCGCCGGATCCGACCGCCGCCGCGGGACTGCGCACCAGCACGTCCGCCGCCGCGTCCCACACCGCGCGAACCAGCGATTCCGGCGAGTGCAGCCGGATTCGCTTGACTCCGGACAACGGCAACGCATGCGCTTCGGGCGGCAACGCGGCCGCGAGCCCGCGCAGGAGTTCCTCGTCGGCGGCGTCGAGCGGACCCACTCGCCAGGTCCCCAGCCCGCTCGGAGTGGACGCCGGACGCAACCGCCCGCGCGCCACGAGATTCACCCCCGCGTTGACCACAGCCGACCACGCGGCCAGCGCCGGACTCGTCTCGTCCGGCACGACGAGCAGCCGCGGGATGGCGTTCGCCAGCGGCACCAGCCGCGCCACTACCTCGGTGCGGGCGAACTTCCCGCCGCCGGGCAGGACGAGCTGGATCGGGGTGTCCCCCTCGATCTCGTCGCCCCACAGCGCCAGAACTCCCTCTCGCGGGGGATCCGAGGGGAGGTAGGTGGCTTGGGTGGTCTGGTCGAACTCCACCTGGGCACGGTAACGCGTGGGTCCGACAGTTCTGCTCGTCGCCTGGCGGCGACATCGCGTTCGGGGGTCGCGCGGGTGCGCGGTCAGCCGGATGCGCCGGTGCGGTTGGCGGCGGGCCCAGCGCCCCAATGTGGCATTGGGTGCATGCGACGCACCCAATGTGGCGTTCGGTGCGTCTGACGCACCCAATGTGGCATTGGGGCGCACCGGCGGCAGCGGCTGGGCCGGCGGCGGGGGCGGGGGCGGGGGCCGCAAAGTACGTGAGGGGAACCCTGAGGGACTCTGAGTCCCTCAGGGTTCCCCTCACGTACGGCTACTTGTCCAGGAGCAGGTGGACCGAAAGCTCCAGGCGGCTGGCCACATCCGCGGCCGAGGCGCGGCGGGTCACCCAGGCGACCAGGTTCGCCATCCAGACGTCGGCCACCACGTGGAAGATGTCGCGGTCCGCCTCGGTCGGGTCGTCGATGCCCATCGCGCTCGCGAACATGTCCTCCATCAGCCTGCCGACCAGTTCGACCTCGGCGGCCGCGGACGTGTCGGCGAACATGAACGCGCGCACCATCGCCTCGGTGAGGTGCGGATCGCGCTGCATCAGGCGGGTGTTGCGGCCCAGGACGAACATCAGCCGCTCGGCGGGGGTTTCGCCGGGGATCGCGCTGCGCTGGATCTTCTCGTGCGCGGCCTCGAACTGCTGCGCCAGACCTGACACGAGCAGGTGAATCTTCGACGGGAAATACCGGTACAGCGTGCCCAGCGCGACGTCGGCCTTCTCGGCGACCGCGCGCATCTGCACCGCGTCGTAGCCGCCCTTGGAGGCGAGCGAGAGCGTCGCGTCGATGATGCGGCGGCGGCGGTCCCGCTGGGCCGCGGAGCCCAGTTCCTCGCCCATCGCGCCGAGGCCGTTCGCCCGCGTTTTCGCCGCCGGCGTCTTCGCCTTCCCCGGCATCGCATTCCCCTCTGCCTTTGCGGAACTCGTTCCAGTTTCCGGCTAAGCGTACCTGCCCTGGAGAAAGGTTCAACTCTCGACCACCTGGCGGAAAAACTGTAACACGTTCTACACTCGCCAGTAGCTCTGTACCCCGCGAGGAGGAGACCGATGCCGGTCGCGCTCACCGAGGAACAAACCGCGCTCGCTGCCGCCGTGCAGGCCTGGGCGGCGGCACACGATCCGGTCGCCGCTGTGCGTGCGGCCGAAACCGTCGGCGCCGGCCTGCCGGACGGGTTCGCCGCGCTGGGCCTCACCGGCATCGCGTTGCCCGCGTCGGTGAACGGCGCGGACGGAACCGTCGCGGATCTCGCGGCCGGGCTCGCCGCCGCGGCGGAAGCGCTGGTGCCCGGGCCGTTGCTGAGCACCGCGCTGGCCGGGCTCCTGCTCGCCGAGCACGCGAAGGAACTCGCCGCCGAGATCGCCGACGGAACCGCCCAGGTCGCGGTGCAACTGGACGAATCGGCGACCGTACCCGGCGCGGACGCTGGGTCCTGGCTGCTCGCGCGTCGGGGCGAGCAGTACGTCCTGGTACCGCCTGGGAACGCAGTGGAACCGTTGGCCCCCTTCGACTTTTCCCGCTCGCTGGGCCGCGTCAAGCCCGAGCTGCCGGGCGAGGTCCTCGATCTGCCGGACGTCCGCGATCTCGCGGCGACGCTCGCGGTCGCGGAGGCGGCGGGCGTCGCGCGCTGGTGCCTGACGACGGCCGTCGAGTACGCCAAGGTCCGGGAGCAGTTCGGACAGGTGATCGGCGCTTTCCAGGCAGTGAAACACCTTTGCGCGGAGATGTTGTGCCGCACCGAAGCCGCCGAGGCGCTGGCTTGGGACGCGGCTTCGTCGGTCGGGGATCCGCTGGCCGTCGCGAGCGCCGCGGCGGTGGCGCTGGACGCTGCCGTCGAGAACGCGAAGGACTGCATCCAGGTACTCGGCGGGATCGGGTTCACCTGGGAGCACGAGGCGCACCTGTACCTGCGTCGCGCGTTGGCGTTGCGGCAATGGCTCGGCGGTTCGCAGCGGTGGCGCAAGCGGGCCGCGGACCTGGCGTTGGCCGGGAAGCGGCGGACTCTCGGAGTGAACGTCGGCGAGGACGCCGAGGTGACCCGGCTGGTCGCGGAAATCGCTGCACTGCCTGAGGAAAACCGTCGTACCGCGCTCGCGGACTCGGGCTTGCTGGCCCCGCACTGGCCGCAGCCGTACGGCATGGGCGCGGACGCGGCGACGCAACTGCGGATCGACGCCGCGCTGACGACGGCTGACGTCCGCCGGCCGGACATGGTGATCGGCGGCTGGGCAGTGCCGACGATTCTCGCGCACGGCACCGACGACCAGCGCGAACGCTTCGCCAAGCCGACGCTGCGCGGCGAGGTGACGTGGTGTCAGCTGTTCTCCGAACCCGGCGCTGGCTCGGATCTCGCGTCGCTGCGCACCGTGGCGCGCCGGACGGACGGCGGCTGGCTGCTGACCGGGCAGAAGGTGTGGACGTCGCTCGCCCACGAAGCGGATTGGGCGATCTGCCTCGCGCGCACCGACCCGGAAGTGCCGAAGCACAAGGGGATCACGTACTTCCTGGTCGACATGCGCGCCGACGGGATCACCACGCGGCCGCTGCGCGAGATCACCGGGCGGAGCGTGTTCAACGAGGTCTTCCTGGACGACGTCTTCGTTCCGGACGCGGACGTCGTCGGCGAACCCGGCGCGGGCTGGAAACTGGCACGCACGACGCTGGCGAACGAACGCGTCGCACTCGGTCGCGGCTCGGCAGTGGGCGAGAACGTCGAAGCGCTGCTGGAATCGGCACCTGCGGACGTGGACCGCGACCGGCTCGGCGCGTTGATCGGCCAAGGCAGCGCGTGCTCGGTGCTCGACCTGCGAGCGACACTACGACGACTCGACGGCCTAGGGCCAGGTGCGGAATCGTCGGTGGCGAAGCTGCTCGGAGTACGGCACCGACAGGAAACCGCCGAATTCGCCCTCGACCTCGCCCCGGAACTGACCGCGGAAACCCCAGCGGCGCAAGAGTTCCTGCTCACCCGCTGCCTGTCCATCGCGGGCGGAACCACACAAGTCCTGCTGTCCGCCGCCGCCGAACGCGTGCTCGGCCTGCCGCGCTAAACGTCCGTGAAGGGCTCCTTGAGGGAATCAGATTCCCCCAAGGAGCCCTCCACGGAACGTCACTCAGCCCGGAAAGCAGCGGCGAGGCGGGCGTATTCGTCCAGCAGCGCCAGCGTTTCCGCCTCCGGCAGCGTCGGCAGCATGAACCCGTACCGGTTCAGCCCGGCGTCGGCGTACTGCTTGATCGCGTCCGCGTCAGCCGGTCCGCCGAACAGCGTCGACGGCATGTCCCCGCGGCCGGCCTCAGCCAGCTGCTGGCGCACGCGGCGCACCTCGTCCGGCGTCACCGCGGGGTTCGGGATCCAGCCGTCGCCGTGCTCGATCAGGCGCTTCAGGGCCGCGTCGCTCGAGCCGCCGACCAGGATCGGCGGGTGCGGCGTCTGCACCGGCTTCGGCCACGCGAAGATCGGGTCGAAGTCGAGGTGCTTGCCGTGGAACTCGGCCTGCTCCTGCGTCCAGATCGCCTTCAGCGCGGCGATCTGCTCGTTCAGCAGCGCGCCCCGGGTCTTCGGATCGGTGCCGTGGTTGACCATCTCCTCCCGGTTCCAGCCTGCCCCGACACCGAAGGCGAACCGGCCGCGCGAGATCAGGTCGAGCGACGCCACCTCCTTCGCGGTGTGGATGATGTCGCGCTGGATCAGCAGCACGACGCCGGTGCCCAGCACCAGGTTCGAGGTGTTCACCGCGGCCGCGGTCAATGCCACGAACGGGTCAAGCGTGCGGTAGTAGACCCGCGGCAGCTCGCCCCCGCTGGGGTACGGCGTTTCGCGGCTCGCCGGGATGTGCGAGTGCTCCGCGAGGAAGAGGGACGCGAAACCGCGCTCCTCCGCCGCCTCGCCGAGCACGTCGGGCCGGATGCCTTCGTCGGTCACGAACGTCGAGATGCCGAAATCCATGCCTCCTTCTACTTCGGGGAACGGGCAAGTATTCCCGCGGGCTGTTGACAGATCACCGGCCCCGTCCGCTAGCGTTAAATCATCACACGTTGAATAGGAGGCTCCGGATGGACGTGACGGACGTCGACTTCGAGGAGATGTACCAAGGCAAGACCCCGATCGGGGAGAAGATCCCGTGGGACATCGCAGGCCCGCAGCCCGCGGTGGTCGCGCTCGAAGCGGGCGGCGGATTCCACGGCGACGTGCTCGACATCGGTTGCGGCCTCGGCGAAAACGCTATGTTCCTCGCGTCTCGCGGACACCGCGTGACCGGTCTCGACGGCGCGCCGACCGCGCTCGGGCGAGCCCGCGAAACCGCCGCGAAGCGCGGCCTGGACATCACCTTCGCCCAGGCCGACGCAACCCGGCTCGAGGGGTACGAAGGCCGCTTCGACGCGGTCCTCGACAGCGCGCTCTACCACTGTCTCGACGAAGAACAGCGGCACGCGTACGTAGCGGCGCTCGTGCGCGCGACCAAGCCAGGCGCGCAGCTGAACATCTTCTGCTTCTCCGACGAGGTACCGGAGAACTTCCCGATCCCGTACCGGATCACCGAGCAGAATCTGCGCGAAACGGTCGGCAACGGCTGGACGATCAGCGTGCTCGAACCCGCCGTCTACACCACCGCGATGAGCCGCGAGGGCTTGATCGCCGCGGTCGCCGCCGTCTCGGCGGGCGAACCGCCGGACCCGACCGCGCTCGACGCGTTGGACGTCGACGAGCAGGGCCGGGTCCTCGCCCCGGTATGGCGGCTGGCCGCCACCCGGGCCTGACGGGTCAGACGTTGCGCCGGTACTGGCCGCCGACCTCGAAGAACGCCTCGGTGATCTGACCGAGCGAGCACACCCGCGCGGCATCCATGAGCACGTCGAACAGGTTGCCGCCGCGGGTGGCCGCGTCGCGCAGCGCCTTGAGCGCCTGCTGGGCCTCCTCGCGGTGCCCCTGCTGGTAATCGGCGAGCCGGCGAAGCTGGGACTGCTTCTCGTCCTCGGTCGCGCGGGCCAGCTCCACCTCGACGTCGTCCTCCCCCGCCTTCGGGTTGCGGAAGGTGTTGACGCCGATGATCGGCAGCGAACCGTCGTGCTTCTTGCGTTCGTACAGCAGCGATTCGTCCTGGATCCGCCCGCGCTGGTAGCCGGTCTCCATCGCGCCGAGCACGCCGCCGCGTTCGGAGATCCGGTCGAACTCGGTGAGCACGGCCTCCTCGACCAGGTCGGTCAGCTCGTCGATCACGAACGAACCCTGCAGCGGGTTCTCGTTCTTCGACAGGCCCCACTCCTTGTTGATGATCATCTGGATGGCCATCGCGCGCCGCACCGAGGACTCCGAAGGCGTGGTGATCGCTTCGTCGAACGCGTTGGTGTGCAAGGAGTTCGCGTTGTCATAGAGCGCGCACAGCGCCTGCAGCGTCGTGCGGATGTCGTTGAAGCTCATCTCTTGCGCGTGCAGCGACCGGCCGGAGGTCTGCACGTGGTACTTGAGCTTCTGCGACCGGTCGTTCGCGCCGTAGCGCTCGCGCATCGCCACGGCCCAGATCCGCCGCGCGACCCGGCCGAGCACCGAGTACTCCGCGTCCATCCCGTTGGAGAAGAAGAACGACAGGTTCGGCGCGAAATCGTCGATGTCCATGCCGCGCGCCAGGTACGACTCCACGTAGGTGAACCCGTTGGCGAGCGTGAAGGCCAGCTGCGAGATCGGGTTTGCCCCGGCCTCGGCGATGTGGTAGCCGGAAATCGACACCGAGTAGAAGTTGCGCACCCCGTGGGAGATGAACCATTCCTGGATGTCGGCCATCATCCGGAGACTGAACTCGGTGGAGAAGATGCAGGTGTTCTGGCCCTGGTCTTCCTTGAGGATGTCCGCCTGCACGGTGCCGCGGACGTTCTTCAGCGCCCATTCGCGCACCTGCGCGGCCTCGGCCTCCGACGGCTCGCGCCCGTGCTCCTCGCGGAACGCGGCGAACTTCTGGTCGATCGCGGTGTTGAGGAAGAACGCGAGGATCGTCGGCGCGGGGCCGTTGATCGTCATCGACACCGAGGTGTTCGGCGCGGTCAGGTCGAAGCCGTCGTAGAGCGCCTTCATGTCGTCCAGCGTCGCGATGGAGACGCCGGAGGTGCCGACCTTGCCGTAGATGTCCGGGCGGGTGTCCGGGTCGTGGCCGTACAGCGTGACCGAGTCGAACGCCGTCGACAGCCGCTTGGCCTCGGAATCGGCCGACAGCAGCTTGAACCGGCGGTTGGTGCGGAACGCGTCGCCCTCGCCGGCGAACATCCGTGCCGGGTCCTCGCCCTCGCGCTTGAACGGGAAGACGCCCGCGGTGTACGGGAAGTAGCCGGGCAGGTTTTCCCGGCGCAGGAAGGAAAGCAGCTCGCCGGACTCGGTGTAGCGCGGCAGCGCGACGCGCGGGATCCGGTTGCCGGAAAGGGTTTCCCGCCACAGCTGGGTGTGCAGCTCCTTGTCCCGGATCTTCACCACCAGCTCGTCCTGCCGGTACTCCGCGGCGAGCGCCTGGAACCGTTCGAGAAGCTTTGTCGACTCGCCGTCCACATCGGACTCCGCGGCGGCGATGAGGCCGTCCAGCGCGTCCGTGCTGGCGTCCACTTCGGACAGCGCGGCCTTGGCCTCGGCCAGGTGCTCGTGCTTGCGGACCGCGGCGACCTGCTTCTCGGTCTGCTCGTGGTACCCGCGCACGGTTTCGGAAATGTCGGCGAGGTAGCGCGCCCGGTTGCCCGGGATGATCGTGCTGGCGTCCGTCGAGACCTTGCCCGACACCGTCGGCAGCGTACCGGCCGACACCGACAGCCCGCGGTCGGCGAGCATGTCGCGCAGGTGCTGGTACAGCGCGGTCACGCCGTCGTCGTTGAACTTCGCCGCGCTCGTGCCGTACACCGGCATTTCCTCGGGCGCGGAGCCGAACGCCTCGCGGTTGCGCACCATCTGGCGCGCGACGTCGCGACGCGCGTCCTCGGCGCCGCGACGCTCGAACTTGTTGATCGCGACCGCGTCGGCGAAGTCGAGCATGTCGATCTTCTCCAGCTGCGACGCGGCGCCGAACTCCGGCGTCATCACGTACAGCGACTCGTCCACGTAGTCGACGATGCCCGCGTCGCCCTGGCCGATACCCGGCGTCTCGACGATCACCAGGTCGAACCCGGCCGCCTTGCAAGCCAGGATCGATTCGCTCAGCCCGGCCGGAATCTCCCCGCTGGTAGTACGGGTGGCGAGCGAGCGGAAGTACACCGGCGAACCGTCGAGGCAATTCATCCGGATCCGGTCGCCGAGCAGCGCGCCGCCGCCTTTGCGCCGCGACGGGTCGACCGCGAGCACCGCGATGCGCAGCTTGTCTTCCTGGTCGAGGCGGAAGCGGCGGATCAGCTCGTCGGTCAGCGAGGATTTGCCGGACCCGCCGGTGCCGGTGATGCCGAGAACCGGCACGTGCTTCTGCCCCGCGGCCTCGGTGATCGCCGACAACCATTCGGCGGGCAGGTTTTCGCGCTGCAGCTGGGTGATCACCCGGGCAAGCGCCTGGACGTCGCCGGACAGCAGCTTGTCGACCGAGGCGGGCGGCTGCGCGGACAGGTCGCTGTCGCACGCCTTGATCATCATGTTGATCATGCCCGGCAGGCCCATCTCGTAGCCGTCTTCCGGCGAGAAGATCCGCGCCACGCCGCGCGAGTGCAGCAGGTCGATCTCCTCGCGCACGATGACGCCACCGCCGCCGCCGAACACCTTGATGTGCCCGGCGCCGCGCTCGTTCAGCAGCTCGACGAGGTAGCTGAAGTACTCGACGTGCCCGCCCTGGTAAGCGGAGATGGCGACGCCCTGGACGTCCTCGGCGATCGCGGCCGTGGCCACCTCGTCGACGGAGCGGTTGTGGCCGAGGTGGACCACCTCCGCGCCCTGGGACTGCAGGATCCGGCGCATGATGTTGATCGAGGCGTCGTGGCCGTCGAACAAGCTGGACGCCGTGACGAACCGGACCGGGTTCGCGGGACGGTACAGGTCGCTGCCGCTCATCCTCCCAATTTACTAGGACTTCCTACTATTGGAAACCCGAGCCCAAGGTGACCCGGCTCTCAAGGGTTGACGTGCGCGCTATATTCAACCTACTAGTTAATTAACCAAGCGATTGAGCACCGATGCCGACTGACCAGCTGAGCACCACCTTCGCCGCACTGGCGGACCCGACCCGCCGCGCGATCCTCGCCCGCCTGACTCGCGGCGAGGCCACCGTCAACGAGTTGGCCGCCCCGTTCGAGGTGAGCCTGCAAGCAGTGTCGAAACACCTGAAAGTGCTGGAACAAGCCGGGCTGATCAGCCGCGGCCGCACCCGCCAGTGGCGCCCGTGCCGCCTGGAAGCCGCACCGCTGGCGGACGTCGCGGGCTGGGTCGCGGAGTACCGCCGCTTCTGGGAAACCGGCTTCGACCGCTTGGACGAACACCTGCGGCAGCTTCAGGAGGGGACGGAATGACCGAACTGACCATCGTGCGGGTCTTCGACGCCCCGCGAGAACTGGTGTTCCAAGCCTGGACCGACCCGGCACACCTGGCCGCCTGGTTCGGCCCGCACGGCGTCGTCGCGTCCGAAACCCGCACCGACCCACGCCCCGGCGGCACCTGGCACAGCCGGATCACCCCAGCCAAGTACCCCGCGGGATCGCGTCGGCGTCTGGACGGAGCGGCGTGACCGGCCCCCAGGCCGGGTGCGCCGCTCCGTCCAGACGCCGACTTGAAGGCGATCCCGCCTGCGACGGCGGAGCCGGCGCCAAGGACACAGCGCTGGCAGGCAAAACCTCGATGACGTTCCACCAAGCCCCGTTCCCGAACGCAGCCGAGCGCGACGGCCACGTCGACGGCTGGCAATCCAGCTTCGAAGATCTCACCCATACTCTGGAGGAAATGGAATGACCACCGCACTCCCCCGCATCGTCTCCCCGGAAGAATGGGCCACCGCCCGCGAATCCTTGCTGCGCAAGGAAAAAGAACACACCCGCGCAGCCGACCGACTGGCCGCCGAACGCCGCCGAATGCCCATGGTCCCCTTCGCGAAGCAGTACGCATTTACCGGCCCGGCTGGCACCCAAACCCTGCTGGATCTCTTCGACGACCGCCGCCAGCTGATCGTCTACCACTTCATGCTGTACCCCGGCGACGAAGCAGGCTGCCCCGGCTGCTCGCTGCTAGTAGACAACATGAGCCACCCAGCCCACCTGAACGCCCGCGACGTAACCCTCAAGGTCGTAGCCCCCGCGACCGCACCGGAGATCGAACGCTACTGGACCAGGATGGGCTGGACGATCCCCTGGGTTTCCGCGGCAGGCACGGATTTCCCCGCAGACTGCGGCATCGACGGCGGCTTCGGCGTGAGCGTCTTCCTCCGCGACGGCGACGACGTCTACCGCACCTACTTCACCGACGGCCGCGGCGGCGACCAGTTCATCAGCACGCTGCGATACCTGGACGTCACCCCGCTAGGACGACAGGAGGCCTGGGAAGAAGAGCCCCGCGGCACGGACGCCCCCGGCAGCTGGTGGTGGCGCCGCCACGACGAATACTGAAAACTTTGTCGCGCACTGATGTCCAGTCGGCCATGACGACTCCGACCTCCTGGTGACCACCCCTCACCACCGGAAGCGAGCCCGTCATGGCCGACCTGGTCTACCTCGTCCACACCTCACTGGACGGCTGCATCGAAGGCCCCGCCGGAGAATTCGACTGGCCCCACATGGGCCCGGAACTCTCGGACTACGCGAACGAACTGTCGAACCGCGCAGCCATGTTCGCCTACGGCCGCCGAGTATGGGAAATGATGTCGAGCTACTGGCCCGACGTGGAGTCCATCTCAACCCACCCCCACGACCTGGCCTTCGCCCCGATCTGGCGAGAAAAACCGAAACTGGTCTTCTCCCGCACCCTGACCAAGGCCGACTGGAAAACCACAGTCACCAACGGCGACCTGACCGAAGAAGTCGCCAACCACAAAGCCACCGCAACCGGCGACATAATCCTCATGGGCGGCTACGCCCTAGCCGCCGAACTAGGCCGCCGAGGCCTCATCGACGAGTACCTGGTCTGCGTCCACCCAGTAATCCTGGGCGGCAACAAACGCCCCTTCACTGAAGGTGCCGACCGCGCAGAACTGCAGCTCGTAGAAACCCGCACCTTCGACAACACGGTCGTGCTGCTCCGCTACCGGGCCAAGCGCTGACCCAACCACAACGCGGGATCGCGTCGGCGTGTGGAGGGGCAGTGCGCACGGCCCCCAGGCCGGGTGCACTGCCCCTCCACACGCCGACTTAAAGGCGATCCCGCCGCGACGGCGGAGTCGGCGCCAAAATTACTGATGCGCCTTAGCCGCCCGCAACGCGATCCACTGCCGCATCGCATACTCCACCAACGTGATCAGCGTCTGCTTGGTAGATTCCCGATCCCGAGCATCACACCGCACAATCGGAATGCTCGGATCAATGGACAGCGCCTCGCGCACATCATTGATGTCGTGCTCCAGCACGCCGTCAAACGTGTTCACACCCACGATGTACGGCAACCCGCGATCCTCGAAGAAGTCGATCGGCGCGAACGAGTCCGCCAACCTCCGGGTATCCGCGAGCACGACCGCCCCGATCGCGCCGCGCACCAGGTCGTCCCACATGAACCAGAACCGCTGCTGGCCGGGCGTGCCGAACAGGTAGAGGATCAGGTCCGCGTCGAGCGAGACGCGGCCGAAGTCCATGGCGACCGTGGTGGTCGTCTTGTACGGGGTCTGGTCGAGGTTGTCGATGCCGCGGCTGGCGTCGGTCATCATCGCCTCGGTGGTGAGCGGAACGATTTCCGACACCGAACCCACGAAGGTCGTCTTGCCCGCTCCGAAGCCGCCCGCCACCACGATCTTCGCTGATGTCATGGTCGGGGGCGCGGTTTCCCGCGGTGCCTTAAAGCCGACGGAGTCCACTCAAAACCCTTTCCATCAACATCAAGTGTGCTTCGGCGCCGTCCTGGCCCGAGATCGTCCGGTGCACGGTGACGAGGCCGGCGTCGGCCGCGTCGCTGATCAGCACCCGTGCCACCCCCAGCGGCACTGACAGCACCGCGGCGATCTCCGCCACCGAACGCGGGGTCCGGCACGATTCCATGATCGAGATGCTCTCGATCTGTTCCGCCGCCGCCTGGGGGAAGCCCCCCGCGGCGACATGGTCTTTGGTGGAGATCAGGGTCTCCAGTTCGAGCGCGTAGTTCGCCCGGGTGCGCCCGCCGGTGAGAGCGTACGGGCGCACGATCGACGTCTCCTCGGCCGGGTCCACCCGATCGTGGCGCTCGGGACGGACGATCGCCGACGGCATCGAGAACTCGCCGCTCGGCGGTCCCGGGTCGAAGAGCCCGCCTGGTCTGGGGCCGTCGGAGTCCGTACTGCCCGGTGGAGAGACGAGAGAGGTCACACCATCTCCTTGGTCGGCCGGCGGCACAGG
The DNA here is from genome assembly GCF_042647905.1 of Amycolatopsis halotolerans. Taxonomy (NCBI): domain Bacteria; kingdom Bacillati; phylum Actinomycetota; class Actinomycetes; order Pseudonocardiales; family Pseudonocardiaceae; genus Amycolatopsis; species Amycolatopsis halotolerans. The sequence continues at coordinate 18,083 of NZ_JBHRWI010000080.1, read as the reverse complement.
TGCCGGCGGCGGGTCCGCTGCCGCGTGCGCTCCCGCGGCGGGCGGCGCTGGGGACTGGGATTCCTTCGTTTCTTTGCCGCTCTTCTTCCGTTTTCTGCGCGAGCGGCCCGAATCAAGGCTGAACCCGTTGAGGACGTCGGCGAACGTGCCGTCGTCCCCGGCGGCGGGCTCCTCCCCGCGCGGGGGTTCGCCGCCGGTACCGGGCTCTTCGCCGAACAATCCGGACCCCTGGCTCATCGCGCCATCATCCCACCGGTTCGCCGATCAGCGAGCCCCCGGCGCCCTGCAGCTGCGCGCGCAGCTCGGGGGTCAGGATCTGGCCGACGCGGTCGACGAGCATGGTCATCTCGTAGGCGACCTGCCCGATGTCGCAGTTGGGCGCGGCGAGGATCGCCAGGCAGGAGCCGTCGCTGATGGACATCAGCACCATGATGCCGAGTTCCATCTCGACGACGGTCTCGCGCACCGAGCCCGCCTCGAAGCACCGGGCGGCGCCCTGGGTGAGGCTGACGAGCCCGGACGCCACGGCGGCGAGCTGGTCGGCGCGGTCGAGCGGCAGCCGGTTGGAGGCCGTCAGCAGAAGACCGTCGGCCGACACGACGACCGCGTGCGCGACGCCCGGGACGCGGTCGGCGAAGTCGTTCACCAGCCAGCCGAACTGGTTCTGCTGCGGCTGGGCCGCATTCGGCGAGGTCATTCACCCTCCAATGTTTCGTGGTTCGTCTCAGCGGCCTGCGCGGTGCGGTGCCTGCCGCGCTGGATCCCCTGCTGGAAACTGCTCAGGCGACCGCGCACGTCGTGCGCGTCGCGGGACGGACGGGGGCTCGCCGACCCGGCGGGCGGCGGTGCGCTGCCGGGAAGCAGTTGTTCGCCCCGGCGGCGCCGAGGCAATCCTGCCGAAGTGAAGGAAGCGGGCGTCGACTGGGACACCGACTGGACTGTCCGCCACCCTTCGTCGGAACCGAAATTCCACTCAGCGGTAGTTTCGGCAGGATCTGGGGCGGGGCTCGCCGAACCGTCGGAACCGGCCGGCCCGGTCGGCGCCGAGGGCGGCTGCGGGGCGTCCTGTCCGGCGGAGGACTGCCGCGACGGAGCCTGTCCCGGCACCAGCGGCTGACCCCACAACCCGGTCTTGGCCGGTGTCGCGGCCGGTCCCGGCGCTCCGGCTTGGCTCGGCGTTCCGGCCTGGCTCGGCATTCCGGACTGACTCGGCGACGCGGTCTGTCCGGACGTTCCCGCCTGGCTCGGCGACGCGGTCGGCCCAGTCGTTCCGGGCTGTGCCGGAAGGTTCTGCCCCGGCACCCGGGTCTGGCCCAGTCCCCCGGCCAGCCCCTGCGCCGGAGCCGGAGCCGCCGGAGCCTGGTCCGCCGTCGTGCCGGACTGCGCCGCGTTCTCCGTCGGCTGGTTCGGCGCGGCGGCCCGAGACTGCGTGGCACTGCGCCACGTCGTCAACGGCGAAGCCTTGCCCGGCACCGGGTTCTCCGCGGGCGTGCCCCACAGCGAGGTCTGCTCCGTGCCCTGCGGCGAAGCAGGCGAAGCGGACGCAGCCGGTGCGGCGGGCGCGGAAGCCTGCCCGTTCGCCGAGGGGCTGTCCGTCTTCTCCGGCGCCGCGGTCTGGCCGTTCGCCGAAGCCTGTGCCGCCTGCGACGCGGGAGTCTGTCCCGTGCCGGAGACCGCGGCTTCGAGCCCGGCCACCGCCGCCGGGACCTGGTTCGGGTCGGCGGTCGGCGGAGCGGGCGGGAGGCTGCTCGCGCCCTTGCGGCGGGTCGGCAGGTTGTCCGGCTTGTCCGGCCGGACGCCCCGGTTCGGTTGCGGCGCGGGCAGTTCCGTGCGCTCGGCGGCTGGCTGGCGCGGCCATCCGCCGTCCGGGTCGAACGCGGGGGGCACGGCCGGGACGGGAGCCGTCTCGTCCGGCGAGTCCGCGTCCGCGGGCCGGGTGCCGAATCCGGCTGGCGCGTCCGTCGCGCCGGAACCGGGCTGGCCGCCGAACGAAGCGGCCGAACCCGGGGTGCGCTGCGGCATCCCGCCGGGACGGTTCTGGTCGGCGGGAACGCCGAACGCGCCCGCGACCGTCTGCCGCCGCCGGGTCGCCGCGTCGTGGGCGCGAGCCCGCTCCGGCGACGTCGTGGCGCTCGAGGCGTCCGAGGCGCCCGTGGTTCCGGAATCCGCGGTGCTGCCAGTGGTTTCCGGCTCGGTCCCGCGAACTTCCTGCCGACCGCGCGTGACGCCGCGCTGGAAGCTGTTCAGCCGCCCCCGCACGTCCGCCGGGTCGCGGACCGGGAGGTCCAGGAGGCCCTTGCCCGGCGCTTCCGCCGGGGGCACCGCCGGTTCCGGCGCGGCGCTGCCCGGCATGAGCTGTTCGCCGCGGCGGCGCCGGGGCAGGCCCGACTTGGTGAACGAGTTCGGCTCCACCTGGGACAGTGCCTGCACTGTCCGCCAGTTTTCGTCGCTCGCGAAATCCCAGTTGCGCTGCTGCTGTTCCTCGTCCGCTTCCGGTTCCGCGGCCTTGTCCGGCGCCGGCGCCGACGAAGCGGGCGAAGCGGCCGGAGCGGCGGCGGGCGGGGGCTGTGCGGGCGAACGGAACCAAGCCGACAGCATCTCGTCGAAGATCGGCGTGTTCTCGATCGTCGTCTCGGCCGCGGACGGCGGCGGGACCTCCGGCACCTGCTGCGCGGCCTGGTTCCACCAGTCGCTCAGCGTCGTCGCGTTGGCCGCGGAGAAGAGGTCCTTGCCCGAGGGCAGTTCGCCGTCGCGTTCGTCGCGGGTTTCCGTGGCCGGTTCGGGCTCCGGGCGCGGCGGCGGGACGTCGACGGTCTGCGGCAGCTTCGGCGCGGGCGGCGGCGGAGCGGGCGTGTCGTCGTCGCGCGGGATCGGGCTGAACAGCGCGGTGCCGGACACCTCGAGGTCGGACGGCGGACGCGCGACCTTGTCCCCGGAGAAGCCCGCGAGATCGCCGGCCGACGGCCAGCGCTGGGTTTCCTCGGAGTTGCCGCCCTGCTGCGGAACGAGACCCGGCACGGCCGACCCGTTGGTCGCACGCTGGCGGCGGGGCAGCCCGCCCGGCGCGACGGGCGGGGCGGCGAGGCTCGCCTTGGGGCCGGGCAGCTGGCCGGGTTCCGAGCGGTCGCCCGACACGGTGGCCAGGCCGGTCATCACCAGCTCCGGCGGAACCATCACGGTGGCCCGCACGCCGACGATGTCCTTGCCGCCGTGCAGCGAAACGCCGATGCGGTGGCGGCCGGCGAGGCGGCCGACCACGAACAGGCCCATCCGGCGCGAGGTCGCGAGGTCGACCGAGCCCGAGTCGGTGAGCCGGCCGTTGGCCTCCACCACCTCGTACTCGTTCATGCCGATGCCCTTGTCGAGGATGTCGACGTTGAGCGAACCGTCCTCGGCGAGCCGCGTCGCGACCGTCACCTGGGTTTCCGGCGCGGAGAACGCGGTCGCGTTGTCCAGCAGCTCCGCGATGAGCCGCTGGACGTCGCTCGCGGCGAACCCGACGATCTTCACCGCGGGCGGGTGCTGCACCGAAACCCGTTGGTACTGCTCGATTTCCGACACCGCGGCGCGCAGCACGTCGTGCGTCGCGACCGGCTGGCCGGAACGGCGGCCCGGCTCGGCGCCGGAGAGGACCATCAGGTTCTCGTTGTTGCGCCGCATCCGGGTGGCGAGGTGGTCGAGCTGGAACAGCGTGGCGAGCTGGTCGGCGTCTTCCTCGTCGCGCTCCAGCCGCTCGATCAGCTGCAGCTGCCGCTGCACGAGGCTCTGGCTGCGCCGCGACAGGTTGACGAACACGCTGGAGTAGCCGGCGCGCATCGCGGCCTGTTCGGTCGCGAGCCGCAGCGCCTGGCTGTGCACCTTCTCGAACGCCCGCGCGACCTCGCCGACCTCGTCCTGCACCTGGACCGGGACCGGCTCGACCTCGATGCTCTGCGCGCGGCCCTCCTGGATGTTGCGGACCGCCTCGGGCAGGTCCTTCTCCGCGACGTCCAGCGCGCTGCGGCGCAGGACCTTCAGCGAGCGCAGCAGCTGGCGGGCGATGACGAACACTACCGCGGCGGCGGCGGCGAGCGCCGCGAACAGCAGCACGGCCAGCAGACCGGCGCTGCTGCCCGCGTCCTCGACCAGCCCGGACGACGCCGCGGTGAGGTCGGTGCTCATCCGGCCGGAGACCTCGGTCAGCTGCGAGACCACCGCGTTCGAGGCGTTGTTCCACTCCTGCGGCGAAGTCCGCTTGAGCGCGTCGTCGGTGGAAACGCCCTGCCCGCCGAGCACGGTGCCGAGCATCCGCTTGCGGTCGTAAGAGGTGTCCGGCTTGATCGTGCTCTCGAAGTCGAGGCGCTGCGGCGCGGTGGCGGCGGCGTTGAAGTCGGCGACGCGGTCGTCGAAACGCAGTTCCGCGTCGCGCACGTCGCTCAGCTGCTGCGGGGTGAGCGTGCCGGCGGAGATGCCGTAGCCCACCAGGGACTGGGTGACCGACACCTGTTCTTTGGCGGCCTCGAGGTCGTGCAGCGCGCTCGGGGTGCTGCCGAGCGCGTCGGCGCTCGCGCCCGCCGACACCGCGGTGTCGGCTCCGATCAGCGCGCTGGTGACGGCGTTGTAGTCGCCGACCGCCTCGGCCGCGTTCAGCAGGCCGGCCCCGACCTGCTGGCGGATCACCGCGATCTCGTTGACCTGCGCGGTCGCCGAGTTCACCGCGCCGGAGACGCTCGAGCCGTCGGCCCCGACCCGCGCGGCCGCCTCGGTGAACGGCGCGACCGCCGCGTCGGTGGCCGCGCGGGCGGCCTTCAGTTCGGGGGTGACGCCCGAGGTGCCCGCGATGAGCTGGGCGGCGGTCTGGGTGCGTTCGCGCTGCAGCCCGTCGGTGAGCGCGCGCAGCTGGGTGCTCAGCCCGACGAGCCGGTCGATCCGCTGGTAGTCGCTCGACCGCGAGACCTGGCCCGCGATCGCGGTGATGCCCAGGACCAGCGCGAGCACGATGGGGACGATCGTGACCGCGGACAGCTTGACCGGCAGGCTCCAGTCCCGCCAGCGCAACGCCGCCCGCCAGCCCGACGACCAGCGCGGCCGCTTGGGCGGGCGGCCGAGCAGCTTCTCCACAGGCACTTGGCCTTCTCCTGCAACGGTCACGAAAGTGACTCCCTGTCCGGCGTCGTGGCGGCCCGTCGGCGGTTCCCGCGGCTCCCCGCGCTCCCGGTGCGCTCAGCGCTCCCGGCGCGGAGTCCCGCGGTCCGCCTGCCCGCGCGTCCGACCGGGGGCGGGCACGACTTGGTCGATCCTTCACCGGTCCGGGAGACGATCGGCTTCCCGGGACTATGCACGTGCACGACGCAACTTGCGGACTGCACGGCGGTGGTCGAGATCAACTTGTCTGCGCCTTATCGATCGCTGCGGGCGGCTGGGGCCAAAGAATCGTACACCAATCGCCGCCTGCGTTATTGCGTTCCACATCGGGGTGCTGACCTGGGAAAATAGTCGGACCGCGCGAACCCGGAGGCGCGGATTCGACAAGGAACGCCCGGCGCGGGAATTCCGGTTACCCGGTGCTCTCGGCTCCGACGTCCGACCGTCACCCGATTAGCCCACACAGGGTAAGCGGCACCCTCGATGGGACTACGCTCCGTGCCCCCATCGGGTGGGTGCACCCGTAAGTTGAACCCGATGTTGTGGAGATGCAGCGACGCGCCGCTCGACCCGGTGATTTTTGCCAGCCTCCCTTCTCTGCCTGGGAATCCCCGCCCGGCCGCGGACCTGCCCGCCGAAGCGGAGCGGCCGCCCCGCCCGGCGGCTACGACCGGTCACCGTATTGGATCTTGACCGGCCCGTCACTCCGCCATCTGCCGCAACCCGGACCCGGCCCGGCAACTCCCCGTGACAGGGGTGCTCACTATTCCGAGTGATCAGCCTGTGATCTGCCCGGACGCGCCGTTTCGCGCTATTTCCCGGGCGAAAAGGAATTTCCGGTGCCCCCGCGAACCGGCTTTTTCCGCGTTCCGGCGGCGTCGTTACTATGGCCGCCTCCCAGTCCGCAAGGGCGATCCGGGCGCTTTCTCGAACGCCGCCCGGCGCCATCCACCGCGCAAGTTGCCGGAGGCAGCCATGCACAACGTCGCGCGCACCACCGGACCGGCCGCCTCGGCCGAGGACACCGGTCAGATGCCCGCGCTGTTCGACCGCGAAGGAGGCGACGCCGCCCCGCGCGGCAGGCGCCGCAAGCGCGGCCCGGACTACGAGCAGATCCAGCGCAGCCCCCAGTTCCGCTCGCTGCGCAGCCGGTTCCGCCGGTTCGTGTTCCCGATGAGCATCGGGTTCTTCGTCTGGTACCTCGTCTACGTCGTGCTCGCCGCCTACGCGAGCGACTTCATGAGCACGCCCGTCTTCGGCCTGGTCAACGTCGGCATGCTGCTCGGCCTCGGCCAGTTCGTCACCACCGCGGCGATCACCGCGCTGTACGTCCGCTTCGCCGACCGCGAGATGGACCCGCGCGCGGCCGAGATCCGCGCGCAGAACGCCGTCACGGAAGGAACCCCTCAGTGACCCTCGCGACCACCACGTCACTCGCCGAAGGAGCTTCGGCGAGCAACCCGTTGATCAACACCGGGGTGTTCGCGCTGTTCGTCGCGATCACCCTGTTCGTGGTCTACCGCGCGGGCAACCGCCGATCCTCCACCTCGGGCTACTACACCGCCGACAGCGCCTTCACCGGACGGCAGAACGGCGTCGCGCTCTCCGGCGACTTCCTGTCCGCCGCGTCGTTCCTCGGCATCGCCGGCGCGATCGCGATCAACGGCTACGACGGCTTCCTCTACTCCATCGGCTTCCTCGTGGCGTGGCTCGTCGACCTGCTGCTGCTCGCGGAACTGCTGCGCAACACCGGCCGCTTCACCATGGGCGACGTGCTCAGCTTCCGGATGAAGCAGCGTCCGGTGCGCGCCGCGTCGGCCACGTCGACGCTGGTGATCTCCTTCTTCTACATGCTCGCGCAGATGGCGGGCGCGGGCGGCCTGGTCGCGCTGCTGCTGGACGTCCACTCCAAGTGGGGCCAGGCGCTGGTGATCACCGTGGTCGGGCTGGTGATGATCTCCTACGTGCTGCTCGGCGGCATGAAGGGCACCACGTGGGTGCAGATCATCAAGGCCACCATCCTGCTCACCGCGGCCTCGCTGATCACCGTGTTCCTGATGGGCAAGTACGGCTTCAACTTCTCGAGCCTGCTCCGCGCGGCCACCGACCACAGCCCGATGGGCAAGGACCTGCTCTCCCCCGGCGGCTCCTACGGCAAGAACGGGACCACGAAGCTCGACTTCGTGTCGCTGTCGCTGGCGCTGGTGCTCGGCGTCGCTTCGCTGCCGCACGTGCTGATGCGCTTCTACACCGTGCCGAACGCCCGCGAGGCGCGCCGCTCGGTGGTGTGGGCGACCGCGTGCATGTTCGTGTTCTACCTGTGCACGCTGGTGATCGGCTTCGGCGCGGCGGCGATCGTCGGCCCGGACGAGATCAAGGCCGCGCCCGGCGGCGAGAACTCGGCCGCGCCGCTGCTGGCCCTGCACGTGGGCGGGACGGTGCTGCTCGGCATCATCTCGGCGGTCGCGTTCGCGACGATCCTCGCCGTGGTGGCCGGGCTGACGCTGACCGCGTCCGCCTCGTTCGCGCACGACGTCTACGCGAACGTCATCAAGCGCGGCAAGGCGGAGCCGGAGGACGAGGTCCGGGTCGCCCGGCTGACCGCGGTCGTGATCGGCGTGTTCGCCATCCTCGGCGGCATCCTCGCCAACGGCCAGAACATCGCGTTCCTCGTGGCGCTCGCGCTGGCCGTGGCGGCGTCGGCGAACCTGTCGACTCTGCTGTACTCGCTGTTCTGGAAGCGGTTCAACACCACCGGAACGCTGTGGAGCATCTACGGCGGGCTCATCGCGTGCGTCGTGCTGGTGCTGTTCTCGCCGGTGGTGTCGGGTGCGGCGGACTCGATCTTCCCGAGCGTCGACTTCCACTGGTTCCCGCTGAAGAACCCGGGCCTGGTGTCGATCCCGGTGTCGTTCCTGTGCGGCGCGATCGGCACGTTCGTCGGCCGCTCGAAGGGCGACCCGGCCAAACACGCGGAGATGGAGGTCCGGTCGCTGACCGGCATCGGCTTCGGCTCTTGACCCGCTGAGCACGAAAAAACCGCGGCACCCGTTCGGGCGCCGCGGTTTTTTCGTGCTCAGAAGACGTCGCGCCCGGCCTGCACGCGGTGGGTCACCCGGCGCTCGACGACGAACGACACGAACGGGACGCATCCGGCCAGCAGCACCAGGACGGTGCTCTTGATCGACCAGCGGGCCTTGATCGCGAGGTCGATGGTGAGCACCAGGTAGATCATGTAGAGCACGCCGTGGATCGGCGAGTACACCTGCGCGGGCGTCGCGTTGCCGAAGCCGTACTCGATGATCATGGTGGCGCAGAGCGCGAGCAGGCCGACGCCGGTCACGTACGCGCTGGCGCGGAACCGCGTCAGCGAGCCGGACACCTTCGACTGGCGGGTCGGGGCGGCACCGTCGGTGCTGGTCGTCATGGGAGCGTCCTCACTTCCGCGGGCGTTCAGGACTGCTGGTCGCGGGCGTTGAGCTCGCGCAGGTAGCGGTTGTAGGCGGCGAGTTCGTCGTCTTCTTCGACGGGAGCCGCGGCCGGTCGCGGCGCGGGCACGCGAACCGGCGCCGGTGCGGCCGGTCCGGCCTGGTCGGCGGCTTCCTCTTCGCGTTCGCGCAGCTTCTTGATGCGCCAGAACATGAACGCCGGGAAGAGCCCGAAAAGCGGCCATTGCAGCACGTAGCCGAGGTTCTGGAAGGTGCCGGTGGCGGACGTGAACCGGTCCCACTGCCACCAGGCCAGCCCGCAGCACAACGCCAGGCTCACGACGCTCGTGGCGACGATCGTGAGCCGGCGCCCGAGCGGGGACACGGCCGGGCCGGGATCTGCAGGCACGGTATCGACGCTAGCACTGGCGGGGAAGAGCGTTGCTGAGAGGCGGCGAGGTCGTGACCGGGGCCCCACCCGGCGCTCGCTGGCCGGATTCCCCGCGGCTGAGGTGCCGGAGCTGGCTTCGGACGGATCCCCCGAGCACTGCGCGCGCCGGGACGGCTTCGCTGCTTTGCCCGGGTTCTCAGCTCGGGCAAACGCCCCAATGCCACATTCGGTGCATCCCGCGCACCGAACGCCACATTGGATGCGTCCAGCGCACCCAATGCCACATTCGGTGCATCCCACGCACCGAACGCCACATTGGATGCGTCCAGCGCACCCAATGCCACATCGGGGTTCTCCCTGTTGCGCGGTGTGCGGCGGCTTCGCTGTCGCGGTGCTCGCCAGGGCGGTTCGGGGCACCGGCTGGCAAGACGGGTCACCTGCCCTCGCTCCCGCGGAAGTCCGTGAAGGGCTCCTTGAGGGAATCTGATTCCCTCAAGGAGCCCTTCACGGACCTCGGCATCGCGCACCCGGCTAGTCGGCAGGGGCGAGCGATGCTGAGCCGACCTCGCTTGGGCGGTCGGGCTGGCCGGATGCGAGGAGCTGTGCGCTGGGCGGGAATCCAAGTCCGTGAAGGTTCCCCTCACGGACGAGGGTCGGAGAAGCAGGCCGGGAGGGTGGCGAGCGGTCAGCCCGCTTGCACCTTTTGCGCCGCCTTCGCGTAGCCGTCGGCCAGGCCGAAGACCTTCTGCGCGTACTCCGTCGAGTTGTTGTACGACAGGATCCCCGCCCACCAGCCCGCCGGGCTGGCCATGTCGCGGCCGCCCGCGCACAGGTAGCGGGCGGCGGTGAGGGCGGCGTCGTCGATTTGCTGCGGGTCGGCGCGGCCGTCGCCGGTGGCGTCGGACGCCCATTTCCGCCAGGTGCTCGGGATGAACTGCATGGGGCCGACCGCGCGGTCGGCGACCGGGTCGCCGTCGAGCTGGCCGCCGTCGGTGTCGCTGATCGCGCGGACGCCGGAGGAACCGTCGAGCGGGACGCCGATGATCGGCTTCGACGGGCGGCCGTCCGCGCCGAGGACCGCTCCGCCGTACTGGCCGTGGTTGGACTCGATGCGGCCGATGCCGGCGAGCGTCGCCCAGGAGATGTGGCAGCCGCGGTCGACCTCGCGCATCGCGAGCTCCGCGTTTCCGTACGCGCGCACCGCGCGGGCCGGGATGCCGGTGGCAGGCCCGACCTTGTCCGCCCAGCTCTGCAGCGGGTCGCCGCCGGTCGGGCGCGCCGACTGCGGTGCCGTGCCCTGGTCCGCCGCCCCGCCCGCGGCGACGGCGCTGACCGGCGCGATCGAACCCGGCTTGACGTCGACCGCCTTGACGCTCAGCGCCGGGATGTCGGTCGTGGTGGGACTGGCTGCCGGGGCGGACGCCCTGGTGACGATCCAGATCCCGCCGCCCGCGACCGAGAGCACCGCGACGACGACGGCGAGCCGCACCGCGAGCGCGGCGCCGTGACCGCGACGGGCGGGCGAGGGGGCGGCAGCGGGAGCCGCGGTCTCGTCCCCGGTCGGCGCGGTGTCGGGGGTCTGTCCGGTGGCGGGCACGAAACTCCGGTCCTCCAGCATGGCTTGGGGTTCGCAACACTCAACGAGCCCGCGCAGGTTAGCGTTACGCACGCATCGCCATGGCCCCCGCCACGCCGGTTCACCCAGCCGGGTAATCCGGGTTCCGTCAGGTGGACGGCCGCCGCCGCACAAACCCCGCGAGCCCCATGCCGAGGCGGGTTCGGCGGACCGGCCGAAGGAACTTCCGTCGCCGTCCGGGCGGCATCACCGCGGTTCGCCGACCAGCCACGCGGCAAAGAACGTCCGTCGCCCGAGCAGCACCACCACGGTTCGCCAACGGGCCACGCGGCAAGCAACTTCCGCCGCTGTCCGGGCGACACCATTGCGATTCGCCGACCAGCCACGCGGCAAGAAAAGTCCGTCGCCGTCCGAGCAGCACCACCGTGATCCGCCCGCCGACCATGCGACAAGGAACTCCCGCCGCCGCTCGGGCAGCATCCCGCGATCCGCCCACCGGCCGCGCGGTCTCGCCAACCAGGCTTTCGCCGCACTTCGATCGCTGCCGCGATGTCCGGCCGCCGCCAGTCGACACCGCCAACGAAAAACGTCCGCCGCATGCGGCTTCGGCGCTCCCGAGCAAAGGAGTGCTTCCACCGCACCGCGACGGGCGTCTCGCCGTGCTGCCTGGCCGATTCGCCGGCCAGGCAACACAGCTGTCAAACAGGCTTCTTCTTTCGCCGCGCGAGCCGCGCGGAAAACCAACCGCCTCGAACGATCAGGCGGGCTTCTGCTGCCGAGCCAGCCGAGCGACGCACCACGCGGGCGCGCTGCCGCGGCGGAGATGCTGCAGCACCGTCATCGGGCCGAGCCGCCGCGCCAGGTCGGACGGCGCGAGACCGGCCGCCCGGTAGTCCAGGGCCCGCTGGTCGAGCGGGCTGATGCCGGCGTCCCACCACTGCTGCGCTTCGGCGACGTCGCCGACCATCTGCCACCAGCCCGCGGCGGCGACGAGCAGTTCTTCCGGGACCTCCGGCAGCCGGGCGCGCATCGCGTCGAGGTAGCCGGGGTCTGCGGCCTCGACCGGGGCCCAGCGGGCGGGTCCGGACCGGGCGCGCTGGCCGGGAATGCCCGGCGGAGCGGCCGGCGCGTCGGCCAGCCAGGCCGAGGCGATGCGATCGACCTCCTGCTCCTCAGGGGTCTTCTCGCGCTCGGCCGACCACTGCCGGATCAACGCGTCCACTCCGGGATCTCCGGTCATCCCTGCCTCCTCATCGGTCCCCGACGGGCAGGCCTTTCGACCGCCTGCCCCGTTGCGCGTCCACGACTGGCACCCCACGCGTGACCGGGCCGAATACCCGCCGTGACCCGGTTCCCGGGGGACCGGAGAACCGGCTGATCACGCAATGTGAGCACCGTAGGGCGGCACCTGCTTTCTCCGCCATACCCCGGACCCCGGAAATTCGGTGACCAGGCGGTTTCAGGGGCCAATCCACCCGGATGGTCGAGCGAAGTGCCCGAATCCCGGGATCCGGTGACGATGCGTGACTAGTTGGCCGGACGGACGCGCGGAGGCGTCCCGGCGAAGGGAAAAGAGCGGGTCAGGCGAAGAGGCTCTTGAAGAAGGTGACGATCGCTTCGGCGCCGTCCTTGAGCCAGCCGAGCACGCGGTGCACGAAAGCCGCGGAGTTGGTGGGCTGCGTGATCAGGAAGAACAGCACGAGCGCGACGACTCCGACGACGACGATCTTCTTCAGGCCGCTCGACATGGTTTCGTTCCCCTCCGCTCACCCGGCATCCGGTCGAACGCCGGCCCCGCCTCGGCAGAGTCGGCTCCCACTGTAGTGACGACACGGCGGAATGGCCCGTCGCGGGCCCCGATCCAGCCAGAAAGCTCACGGCCGGGTGACGCCGGTCACCAACGGGTGATCAAGTCCCGGGCGGCGCCCCGGTAGGCTCCGCCGATGGACGACGGCGCAGTGACTCTCCGCCCCGTGCGCGAGTCCGACCTCGGTCTGCTGGAGGCGCTGACCAACGACCCGGAGACGGTCGGCGAGCACCAGTGGTTCGGCTGGCACGACCCCGGCTACATCCGGCGGCTCTGGCGCGAAAACGGCATGCTGACCACCGACAACGGCATGCTCGTCCCGACGCTCGGCGAACGTCCGCTCGGACTGGTGTCGTGGCATCGCACGCGGACCGGCCCGCACACCTACTGCTGGAACATCGGCATGGTCCTGCTGCCGGAGGCGCGCGGGCACGGCCTCGGCGCGCAGGCGCAGCGGGAGCTCGTGCGCTACCTGTTCGCGCACACGCAGTTCAACCGCGTCGAGGCCAGCACGGAGGTGGGCAACCGGGCCGGACAGCGTTCGCTGGAGAAGGCCGGATTCACCCGCGAAGGGATCCTGCGCGGGTTCGACTTTCGCGACGGGGAGTGGCGCGATCACATCCTCTACTCGGTGATCCGCTCCGACTTGTAAGTGGTGATCGCGGTGAGAACCGTGATCACCACTCACGACACCGCGCCCGCCTCTCTCAGCGCCGAGAGCTCAACGTCGTCATAACCCAGCTCCGCCAACACTTCCGCAGTGTCGGAGCCCTTCTCGTGCGGCGCTTCCGGCGTAGCAGCGGGCGTCCGGTCGAACCGCGGCGCCGGCGCGGGCTGCACCGTGCCGCCGATGTCCACGAACGTTCCACGCGCCGCGTTCTGCGGATGCTCGGCGGCCTCCCACGGCGACAGCACCGCGGTGAGACACGCGTCCGTGCCTTCCGCCCGCGCGACCAGTTCGTCGCGCGTGAACCGGCCGACCGCTTCCTCCAGGATCTTGCGCAGCCGCGGCCATTGGCTCTGGTCGACGTGCATCGGCAGGTCCTCGTTCTCCAGCCCGAGCACCTTCACCAGGTCAGCCCAGAACCGCATCTCGATCGCGCCGATGGCGACGTACTTGCCGTCCGCGGTCTCGTAGGTGTCGTAGAACGGGGCGCCGCCGTCGAGGAGGTTTTCGCCGCGCTCCCCCGGCCACACGCCTGCCGCGCGCATCCCGTGCAGGCTCGTGGTGAGCAACGCCGCGCCTTCCACCATCGACGCGTCCACGACCTGGCCGCGCCCGGACGTCGTGCGCTCGTGCAGCGCGGCCAGCACGCCCATCGCGAGCATCAGGCCGCCTCCGCCGAAGTCGCCGACCAGGTTGAGCGGCGGCACCGGACGTTCGCCTGCCCGGCCGATCGGGTCGAGCGCGCCGGCGACGCCGATGTAGTTGATGTCGTGCCCGGCCGCCGACGCGAGCGGACCGTCCTGGCCCCAGCCGGTCATCCGGCCGTACACGAGCCGCGGGTTGCGCGCGTGCACCTGCTCCGGCCCGATGCCCATCCGCTCCGCGACGCCCGGCCGGAAGCCTTCGATCAGCACATCGGCGCTCTCGGCCAGTTTCAGCACCAATTCGACGCCCTCGGGCGTTTTCGTGTTCACGCCGACCGAGCGCCTGCCGCGGGCGAGCGGGTCGTTCGGGATGCCGAGCACGTCGGAGCCCGGGGTGGCGCGGTCGACGCGGATCACGTCGGCGCCGAGGTCGGCCAGGATCATGCAGGCGAACGGAGCCGGCGCGAGCCCGGCCAACTCCACCACCCGCAGCCCGGCGAGCGGACCTTGCTTCACGGGTAAGTCCTTTCGCAGCAACGGTCTTCAGAGCGTGCGGGAGATGATTTCCTTCATGATCTCGCTGGTGCCGCCGAAGATCCGCGAGATCCGCACGTCCGCCCAGGCCCGCGCGATCGGGTACTCGGTCATGTAGCCGTAGCCGCCGAACAGCTGCAGGCAGTCGTCCACGACCTTGTTCACCCGCTCGGTCGTCCACAGTTTCGCCATCGCCGCGCCCTGCACGTCGAGTTCGCCGCGCAGGTGCCGTTCGATGCACTGGTCGAGGAACGCGCGCGACACCGCTGCTTCCGTCGCCGCCTCGGCGAGTTTGAACTTCGTGTTCTGGAAGTTGAAGATTGGGCGGCCGAACGCCGTGCGTTCCTTGGTGTAGTCGATGGTCAGGTTCACTGCGGCTTCCAAGCCTGCCACCGCGGTCACGGCGATGATCAGCCGTTCCTGCGGGAGCTGCAGCATCAGCTGGATGAAGCCCTGACCCTCGGCGTCGCCGAGCAGGTTCGCGGCGGGCACGCGGACGTCGTCGAAGAACAGCTCGGCGGTGTCCTGGCCCTTGAGCCCGACCTTGTCGAGCACGCGGCCGCGGCGGAAGCCCGGGGTGTCGGTCTCGACCACGATCAGCGAGACGCCCTGCGCGCCGGCGTCCGGGTCGGTCTTGCACGCGACCACGACGAGGTCGGAGTGAAAGCCGTTGGTGATGAAGGTCTTCGCGCCGTTGATGACGTAGTGGTCGCCGTCGCGGACCGCGCGGGTCTTGATGTTCTGGAGGTCTGAACCAGTGCCCGGTTCGGTCATCGCGACCGCGCCGACCATCTCGCCGGTGGCCATCTTCGGCAGCCACTCGCGCTTCTTTTCCTCCGACGCGTACGCCAGGATGTAGTGCGCCACGATTCCACTGTGGACGGTGACGCCCCAGGCGCTGTCCCCGGCGCGAGCCTGCTCCTCGTACAGCACGGCCTCGTGCGCGAATGTGCCGCCGCCCCCGCCGTACTCCTCCGGGATCGACAGGCACAGCAGGCCGAGCTCGCCCGCCTTGGTCCAGATTTCCCGGTCGAGCTTCTTCTCCGCCGCCCAGCGCTCCTGGTTCGGCACGAATTCCTTCTGCAGGAACGACCGGGAGAGCTCCCGGAGATCCTCGAGTTCGGTGGTGCTCCACGAGCTCTTCTGGGTCTGCAACGGCACGGCTGGGCCTCCCGCGAACTGGAAAACATGACGCTTGGCAGGTAAGTTCTGAGCGGAATGTACATCCCATCCGTCCGGTACGTAAAGCAGGAGCCGCGATGACTGAGGTCGCCCGGGGACACCGCACCCAGGCCGAACGCCGCGAGCAGACGCGCACCGCCCTGCTGGACGCGACGATCGACTGCCTGGTCGAGATCGGGTACTCGCGGGCGTCGGTGCAGGAGATCTGCACCCGCGCGGGCGTCTCGAAGGGCGCGGTGCAGCACTACTTCGCCACGAAAGCCGAACTGATGGCGGCCGCGGTCGAGCACCTCACCACCAAGCTGCGCACCCAGCTCGCCGCCTCGCTCGGCTCGCTGCCGGGCGGCGCGTCCGGCGTCGCGGCGGCGATCGACCTGCTGTGGGAGGGCTACTCGGGCACGCTGTCCACCGCGGTCACCGAGCTGTGGGTCGCCGCCCGCACCGACCCGGAACTGCGCGCGGCGATCCGCCCGGTCGACCGTGCACTGGGCCGAGCGACGCTGGGACACATCAGCGAAGTCGCCGGCGACCTGCCGAAAGAACGCGCGGAGATGCTGTTCTGGCTCACCGTGAACCTCACCCGAGGCCTCGCCCTCGACGCCGAACTGGGCGGCGACCCCCGGCGACGCCGTCAGCTGCTGGAAGAGTGGAAGCGGATCGCCGTGCTGCTGTATTCGGGCGACTAGTTTCCATACCGCCGGTATGGTGTACTCGTCGGTAACACCCGGCCCCGCACGGAAGAAGGTGCGCTCGATGACGAGTACGACCCCGGCGAACCTCACCGGCCAGCCCCTGCCCGCGACCGTCGGCGGCGTGGCAGGCGCTCCGTCCGCGGCCCGCGCGGCCGCACTGGTAGCCCGCGTGACCGGAGGCGCCGACAACGCGCCAGTGCACATGACCGCGCCTTTCACCGGACAGCCGATCACCTCGCTCCCCCAGGCCGACGACGCCGAAGTACGCGCCGCCTTCGCCTCCGCCCGCGAGGCCCAGCGCGAATGGGCAGCCCTTCCGGTGACCCGGCGGCAGCAGTTCCTCCTGCGCCTGCACGACCTGGTACTCGCTCGCCAAGCGGAAGTCCTGGATCTGGTCCAGGTCGAAGCAGGCAAGGCCCGGATCGACGCGTTCGACGAGGTCAGCGCCACCGTCCTGGTAGCGGCCTACTACGGCAAACACAGCGCGAAGATCCTCTCCCCGCGCCGCGCCCCGGGCGTGATTCCAGGCCTTACCCGCGCCGGCGAACTGCGGCACCCCAAGGGCGTCGTCGGCATCATCTCGCCCTGGAACTACCCGCTCGCACTGACCGCGATGGACGTCTTCCCCGCGCTCGCCGCCGGTAACGCAGTTGTGCAGAAACCGGACAACCAGACCGCGCTGTCCGCGCTGTGGCTGCAAGAACTGGCCGAGGAAGCCGGACTGCCCGCAGGCCTGTGGCAGATCGTGCTGGGCCGAGGCTCGCAAATCGGCGACGCGCTCCTGGAAGAATGCGACTACCTCTGCTTCACCGGCTCCACCCCCACCGGCAAAGACCTGGCAGGCCGGATCGCACAGCGGCTCACCAGCTACTCGCTAGAGCTGGGCGGCAAGAACCCGATGATCGTGCTGCCGGACGCAGACATCCCCAAAACCGCCGCCGGTGCGGTAACAGCGTGCTTCTCGTCAGCAGGCCAACTGTGCGTGTCGGTCGAGCGGATCTACGTGCACGACAGCATCCGCGAAGAGTTCACGCGCGAATTCGTGGCGCGAACAGCCGCTCTCCGACTGGGCGGCTCGCTGGACTACCACGCCGGCATGGGTTCGCTGACGTCCAAAAGCCAGCTGGAAACAGTGTCCGCACATGTAGAAGACGCCCGAACGAAGGGCGCGCAAGTACTGACCGGCGGACGCCCCCGACCGGACCTGGGCCCGTTGTTCTACGAGCCAACGGTCCTGACGGACGTCCGCCCCGGAATGACCCCGTTCGCCTCGGAAACCTTCGGCCCAGTGGTATCGATCTACGGTTTCAGTGATGTCACGGACGCGATCGAGCGAGCGAACGACACCCCGTTCGGCCTGAACGCGAGCGTATGGACGCGAAGGGGCCGCGCAGGCTGGGAAGTCGGCGCACGCCTGAAGGCAGGCACCGTGAATGTCAACGAGGGCTACGCAGCGACCTTCGGAACAGTCGGCGTCCCCATGGGCGGCATGAAGGAATCCGGAGCCGGACGCCGCAACGGCGCAGAAGGCCTGCTGAAGTACACAGAACCCCAGTCAATCGCCGTACAACGAGGAATGGGCCTGCGACCGCCCAAGGGAGTTCCGGGTTCCGTGTGGGCCCGCTTCATGACGGTGAGCATGAAACTCCTGCGCCACCTGCCCGGACGGTAAGACGTCCGTGAGGGGAACCCTGAGGGACTCTGAGTCCCTCAGGGTTCCCCTCACGACCCGGCATTCCCTCAAGGGGCCCCTCACGGAACCAGATTCCCTCAAGGAGCCCTTCACGGACCGCCCCCACGGCCGCGATCGCGATGCACCCAATGTGGCATTGGGTGCATCGCACGCACCCAATGCGGCGTTCGGTGCATCTGACGCACCCAATGTGGCGTTCGGTGCATCTGACGCACCCAATGTGGCATTGGGTGCATCGCACGCACCCAATGTGGCGTTCGGTGCATCGCACGCACCCAATGCCACATTGAGGTTTTCTCAGTAGCGTCCGTGGTGTTCGTGGTGGGTGAGGACGAGGGCTGCTTG